>PLML01000084.1 GCA_003141525.1 Bacteroidales bacterium | reverse complement strand
ATCAGGGTAGTTTTCAACAATACGATAAACTTCACATTCCCTGCAATTAGTATTCTTACAGCGTGTCCCCTTTTCAGAAGCTTCCCAGCAAGGATACTTTTCGTTAAAGTACGCCTGACATTTTTCACGCTCTTCATTGGAGCATGGCCTGATTGCCCAGCAGGGAATAAGAGACAGTAAAGTCCTGATCCCGGCAATATTTAAGCCATCTTCATCCAATAATTTATGAATATATTTTAACCGCAGAATATCTACCTGAGAAAATAAATTCCGGTTGGATTCTTTCTTAAAGGGTATAATCAACCCCTTGTCAATGTATTGCCTAATTGAATGAACCGGTATTCCTGAAAGATCTGCTGCAATACTCAGGGTATAAACCGGAGCAGTGCTCGTTATTGAATTATTATCCATGATTTTTAGTAATTATCAAATTTATTATGCCAAACGTAGATTAAACAGAAAATAATGTTATACCTTTACAAATATATGAATTAGTCAGTACATATATTATGTGTTTAACAACTCGTTTTGTGTGTTTCAATGTTTTCCCGAATAATAAGTGTTTGGGTTGATCTGCTATGTTTGTTAAAGCATATTCCACCCATCTGAGTTAATCCTGGGTAGATAGTTTTTTATTTCTATTGTATAAATGTCTTTTCTAACTTTATCATAGCGAACGGCTAAAATGGCAAGCATAATACCAGGCTACGAATACGACATCTTCATAAGTTACCGCCAGAAAGATAACAAGCACGATGGCTGGGTTACTGAGTTTGTTAACAATCTGAAGGGGGAATTGGAGTCAACTTTTAAGGAAGAGATCAGTGTTTATTTTGATATCAATCCTCATGATGGACTATTAGAGACACATGATGTAGATGCTTCCCTGAAGGAGAAATTGAAGTGTATCATCTTTATTCCAATTATTTCACGAACATTCTGCGATCCAAAGTCATTTGCCTGGGAACATGAGTTTAAAGCTTTTGTCGAACAAGCCTCTCAAGATAAGTTCGGGTTGAAGGTAAAGTTACCTAATGGTAATATTGCAAATAGAGTATTGCCAGTTCGTATTCATGATCTGGATAATGAAGATATTAAACTATGTGAATCGATAATTGGAGGAGTTCTACGGGGAGTTGAATTTATTTATAAAGAACCAGGTGTAGACAAACCACTTGCCCCTGAAGATAATGAAAAGAAGAATTTAAACAATACCAAATACAGAATCCAAATAATAAAGGTAGCTCTTGCAATTAAAGAAATTGTCCTGGGACTGAAAAGGGAACCCGATCCTTTGGTGAAAGGAACGCCTCCTCTCAAAGAACTATTGAATGAGGAGAAAAAAGAAGATAGCAGAAAGGGAGTGATCAATAAGAGAATAATCCATCAGCAATCAAAAAGATTGTTGATAATACTGTTTTCAGTTTTCTTGTGTATATCTGGTGCATTTGCAGTATTTAAAATAATAAAAAGAAGCAAACAGGTTAATAATGTTACAAACCTTGAAAAATCTATTGCTGTATTACCTTTTATCAACGACAGCCCAGATAAAGAAAACGCCTACTTTGTTAACGGCATCATGGACGAGATAATTAATAATCTGCAAAAAATTAAGGATTTCAGAGCTTTATCACGGCCATCTGTTGAACGATACAGAGGTGAAACTAAACTTACTCTTTCTGAAATAGCAAAAAAACTGAAGGTGAATTATATTGTTCAAGGAAGCGGACAAAAATATGGCAATAAAATTGTTCTTCGGGTAGAATTAATTGCCGCTGAAAATGAAAAGCACCTCTGGGGTGAATCATATAAACAGGAGATACATGAGACCAGTGATTTAATTAATATACAAAGTCAGATTGCACAATCAATAGCAGCAGAACTGAAAACCACAATGACCCCTAGGGAAAAACAACTCATTGAGAAAATACCTACAACAAACCTTACGGCATTGGATTTTTACCAGAGAGGAAGAGAAGAATATACAAAATATTGGATTGATAAGTATAATACAGGAGTACTTCAAAAAGATGTACTTCAAAAAGCCGAAGATCTCTATCGTAAAGCGTTGAAAAATGATTCAACCTATGCTAAGGCATATGCAGGTCTGGCAAGTGTATATTGGGACAAGAATTATGAGAAAGAAAAAGAATATTTCTCAGAAAATTTCATGGATTCTGTCCTGATCCTTACAAATATTGCTCTTTCCTTTGATAATCAATTGTCAGAAGCAAATACTTTAAGGGGAACATATTATTATGAAACCGGGAAACCAGAACTGGCTATTGCAGAATTTGATAAAGCCATCCAGCTCAATCCAAACGACTGGGTGGCATACTGGAGGAAAAGCGTTTTGTATATTAGTTATACCGACCTTGTTAAGTGTATTGATAATTATCAAAAAGCAGTATCCATTAATCGCGGACCAGAATTACCTGTTTTACAATGGAAAATTGGTGCAGCATATCTTTGTGCTGGATTTCCTGAGAAATCTAAGTATTATTATCAGGAAGAATTGAAATTGGATGGCGATTCAGCTAATTATTATTGGAATTTAGCTAATGTCGAATCCACCCTTGGAAATGTCGACAAATCTATCGAATTTGAGGTAAAGGGTTATGCGATAGATTCAACTTATTATGGAATATTGTATGATATGGGAAATGATTACTCGTGGCTTGGTAAGTATAAAGAATCATTAAAATATTTTAAAAAGTATTATGAAAGATTGAAAACTCAGGTGAAGCTCAATACAATCGGTATGCACCGTATAGGATATGCTTACTGGGAAAATGGCGATAAAGAAAAGGCTGAATACTTTTTCAATAAACAAATAGAATATTGTAACAGGAAGATTGAATTGAAGCGACCCGGGGGAGAAGGTTTAAATACATATTATGATCTTGCAGGAGTATATGCTTTCAGAGGAGAGAAGGATAAAGCATACAAGAATTTAAGAATTTATAATAAAAGCCAAGCGATAGACTTTGTAATGCTAATGTTAATAAAGAGTGATCCTTTATTCAACAACATCAGGAACGAACCGGAGTTTCAACAGATTGTTAAGGATTTAGAAGCAAAATACCAGGCAGAGCATGAAAGGGTAAGGACATGGCTCGAAGAGCAGGCGAAACTTTAGTTTTTAAAAATTTATCACAATGAACAGCTAAAATGGCAAGCATTATTAAAGATTACGAATACGACATCTTCATCAGCTATCGCCAGAAAGACAATAAATATGACGGCTGGGTGACTGAATTCGTTGATAATATGAAACGGGAACTCGAGGCAACTTTTAAAGAAAATGTCAGTGTTTATTTTGACATCAACCCCCATGACGGACTTTTAGAGACACACGATGTTGATGCCTCTCTGAAAGAGAAACTGAAGTGTCTTATCTTCATCCCTATCATCTCACAAACCTATTGCGACCCTCAAAGCTTTGCCTGGCAGAATGAGTTTGTTGCCTTTAACAAAATGGCTAAGGAAGATCTATTCGGGAGAGATATCAGACTTGCCGGAGGAAATGTAGCCAGCAGAATATNNTCGAAAATGAATTAGGAGGAGTACTCCGGGGCATTGAGTTTATTTTTAAGTCATCCGGAGTTAACAGACCATTAAACCCATCAGATAATCCTGATAAAAACTTCAATAAAACTTACTATCGCGATCAGGTTAATAAAGTGGCAAACGCAGTTAAAGAGATAATAGCCGCAATAAAGAAACATAATCAACAAGATGTAAAGGTTACAAAGGATGATGTTAACATAAAAACCAACCCCCAAAAAAATCTTAAAACAAAAATAATTATAACATCTGTTATAATATTGGCACTGATAGTGCTTGGGTATTTCTTAATCCCAATATTTTCTAAACCTAAAGTACAGCTTGAAAAATCAATTGCAGTTTTACCCTTTAGAAATGACAGTCCAAATGATTCAACAACCTACTTCTTGAATGGTGTCATGGAAGAGATACTCAATAATCTTCAAAAAATCAGTGATTTCAGAAGGGTTCTTTCCCGAAATTCAGTTGAACAATTCAGAAACAATACTACCAAATCTACACCTGAAATTGCTAAAGCATTGGGGGTGAATTATATTGTTGAAGGTAGCGGACAAAAATATGGAAACTCTTATCGCCTGAGGGTACAATTAATTGCAGCTAAAAATGAAAGACATCTCTGGGGGGAATCCTACGAAAAGGAAATAAGGGAGACTAAAGATATTTTTGGTACACAAAGCGAAATCGCACAATCTATTGCTTCAGCACTAAAAGCGACTATAACTCCTAAAGAAAAACAACTCATTGAAAAAACACCTACAAAAAACCTCACAGCATATGATTTTTACCAGAGAGGAAGAGAAGAATATACAAAATATTGGCTTAATAATAGTAATAAAGCAGCACTGCAAAAAGCCGAAGATCTTTATCGTAAAGCGCTGAAATATGATTCAACTTTCGCTCAGGCATGTACAGGTCTGGCAAGAGTATATTGGGACAAGAATTATGGGTCAGAAAAAGAATATTTCTCAGAAAATTTCATGGATTCTGTCCTGATCCTTACAAATATTGCCCTTTCCTTTGATAATCAATTTTCAGAAGCATATACTTTGAAGGGAACATATTATAGTGAAATTGGGAAACCTGAACAGGCTATTGAAGAATTTGATAAAGCTATAAAATTAAATCCAAACGATTGGAAGGCTTATTATGAAAAAGGAGAATTCTATTTTGCTGATGACCTTGTTAATACTATTAATTATCTTCAAAAAGCAGCATCCATTAATCGTGGAGCAGAATTACCCTCTTTATTAGGAGAAATTGGTAGTGCATATATTTGGGCTGGATTTCCTGAAAAGGCTAAGCGATATTATCAGGACAAATTGAAATTGGATGGCGATTCAGTGGCATATTATGCTGCCTTAGGGTGGGTTGAATTTTGTAATGCAAATATCAATAAAGCTATAGAATTTGAGGAAAAAGGTTATGCGATAGATTCAACTGATATAGGTATACTATATTCTTTAGGATTCCATTACCCATGGCTTGGTCAGTATAAAGAATCATTAAAATATTATAAAAGATGGTTTGAAAGCTTGAAAATTCATAGAGAACTCAATGTAAACAGTATGCAACGTATTGGATATGCTTACTGGCAAAATGGATATAAAAAAGAGGCTGAAAACTTTTTCAATGAACAAATAAAATATTGTAACAGGATGAATGAATTGAAGCGAACAACATGGGGACAAGGCTTATATACGTATTATGATCTTGCAGGTGTATATGCTTTCAGAGGAGAGAAGGATAAAGCATATAAGAATTTAAGAATTTTTAATCAAAGCCAACGAATAAACTTATTTATAGCAATGTTAATGAAAACCGATCCATTATTCAACAGTATCAGAAATGAACCGGAGTTTCAACAGATTGCAAAAGAGATAGAAGCAAAATACCAGGCAGAGCATGAACGTGTAAAGAAATGGCTTGAAGAGAATGGTATGCTTTAGTTTTGAAAATTTATCACAATGAACAGCTAATATGGCAAGCATAATCCCAGGTTACGAATACGACATTTTCATCAGCTACCGCCACAACGATAACCGGTCAGGCTGGGTAACGGAGTTCGTTGCAGCTTTGCAGGAAGAGCTTGCAGCCACTTTAAAGGAACCCGTCTCCGTTTACTTCGACACCAACCCACACGATGGTCTGCTCGAAACCCATAACGTAGACAAGAGCCTGGAAGGCAAACTTAAATGCCTGATTTTCATCCCCATTATATCTCAGACCTATTGTGACTCAAAAAGCTTTGCCTGGCAGCATGAGTTAGCTGCCTTTAATAAAATGTCTAAGGATGATCAGTTCGGAAGAGATATCAGACTTACCAGCGGGAATGTAACCAGTAGAATACTGCCGGTTAAGATACATGACCTCGATCTGGAAGATAAAACACTTCTCGAAAATGAATTAGGTGGAGTACTCCGGGGCATTGAGTTTATTTTTAAGTCATCCGGAGTGAACAGACCACTGAAACCATCTGATAATCCTGATAAAAATCTTAATAAAACTTACTATCCAGATCAGATAAACAAGGTAGCTAATGCTGTCAAAGAGATCGTTACAGCAATAAAAAAACATAATCAACAAGATGGAGAAGTACCAAAAGAAGTTGTTAAAGAAAAACCTGTACTCTCAAAAAATCTGAAACCAAAAATTATTATAGTTTCGGCTATTATGTTGGCCCTATTAGTCTTGGGGTATTTCATTATACATAAACTGTCTGATTCTACCAAACAAGTTGAGAAGTCAATTGCTGTATTACCTTTTATAAATGACAGCCAAAATGATTCAACAATCTACTTCATGAATGGTGTCATGGACGAGATACTCAATAATCTTCAAAAAATCAGTGATTTCAGCAGGGTTTTACCCAGGACATCCGTTGAACAATTCAGAGGTGGAACCAGACCCTCTATTCCAGAAATAGCAAAAAAACTTAATGTGAATTATATTGTTCAAGGGAGTGGTCAAAAATATGGCAATAAGTTTGTTCTCAGAGTACAATTAATTGCCGCTCATAATGAGAAGCAAATATGGGGTAAACCTTATAAGCAGGAAATACACGAAACCAGCGATATGATAAATATTGAAAGTCAGATTGCTCAATCAATAGCAGCCGAAATGAAAGCCACAATCACCCCTGAGGAAAAACAACGTATTGAAAAAACACCTACAACAAACCTTACAGCGTATGATTTCTACCAGCGAGGTCAAGAGGAATTTGGGAAATATATTTCTTCAGGTGATACAAAAGCACTTGAAAGAGCTGAAGAAAAGTATAAAAAAGCATTGGAGTACGATTCCACATTTGCCCAGGCATATGTTGGTTGGTCATGGGTATATTTGAAAAAAAAATATATGAAAGAATACTTTTCACGAAATTTTATGGATTCAGTTCTAATTCTTTCAAATATTGCTCTTTCATATGATGATCATCTGGCAGAGGCATATTTAGCAAGAGCTAACTATTATGTTGTTAATAATAAAACAGAGCAGGCTATAAAAGAATTTGATGAGGCATTAAAATACAACCCTAATTATGGCGAAGCATACCATCAAGAAGCAATGAATATATATGTATATGATACTAAATATGCTGATCATGTCAAAGCAATAGAATATATGCTAAAGGCAATAAGTCTTAATCGTGGTAAAGAGTTACCTGGGTTGCTTCGCGAGTTAGGTGATATGTTTTACGATGAGGCAGGATTCCCTGAAAAGGGGAATTATTATTATCAGGAAGCCTTTAAACTGGATGGTGATTCAATTTCATATTATTGGAATTTAGGTTTCTTGGAACATGATCTAAAAAAACAAATAGAATTAGCTAATAAAATCCTTGCAATAGATACTACCGCTTATAGGTGTTTTCATTGGATTGCATGGAATTATATGTCTCTTGGTAAGTATAAAGAATCCTTAGAATATTTTAAAAAAATTTTTGAACGAAACTCTGGTGGGCAAGTTACTTTAAATCGTGCACAAAGGATAGGCTATGCATACTTAAAGAATGGATACAAAAAAGAAGCCGAACATTGGCTTGGTGAAGCAAAAAGATATTGTGAAGAATCAATTAATAAAGGTCGAAATTATTCAGTGACAGCAAGAGCTGCCTATTATGATCTTGCTGCGGTATATGCAGTGCTTGGAGAAAAGGGAAAAGCCTATCAAAACCTTAGGGTATTTGCCCAGGCACGTGTATGTCCATCAGAAATGCTGGACATGATTAAGGATGATTGGTTATTTGACAACATCAGGAATGAACCAGAATTTCAGCAGATAGTTAAGGAATTAGAATCAAAATACCAGGCAGAGCATGAAAGGGTAAGGAAATGGATGGAAGAGCAAGGAATGCTTTAGTTTTTATAACTTTATAACCATGAACAACTAAAATGGCAAGCATAATCCCAGGCTATGAATACGACATCTTCATCAGCTACCGTCACAACGATAATCGCTCAGGCTGGGTAACAGAGTTCGTTTCATCATTGCAGGAAGAGCTTGCCGCCACATTAAAGGAACCCGTCTCCGTTTACTTCGACACCAACCCACACGACGGCCTGCTCGAAACCCATAACGTAGACAAGAGCCTTGAAGGCAAGCTTAAGTGCCTGATTTTTATCCCTATCATCTCTCAAACTTATTGCGATTCAAAGTGTTTTGCCTGGCAGTACGAGTTTATTGCCTTTAATAAAATGGCAAAGGAAGATCAGTTCGGAAGAGATATCAGACTTACCAGCGGGAATGTAGCCAGTAGAATATTGCCGATTAAGATTCATGATCTTGATCCTGAAGATAAAACACTTCTTGAAAATGAATTGGGTGGAGTTCTTCGGAGTATTGACTTTATTTATAAGTCGGCTGGTGTTAACCGCCCACTACGGGCCAACGAAGATCACCCTCAGGATAATCTTAATAAAACTTACTATCGCGATCAGATCAACAAGGTGGCAAACGCAGTAAAAGAAATTATCACTGCAATAAAAAAGCATAATCAACTGGATAGAGAATTACAAAAGGAAGTTGTTAAAGCAAAACCTGAAAAGCCAAAAAATCAAAACCCAAAAATCATTATAGGATCGCTTTTTGTATTGGCACTGATAGTATTGGGGTATTTCTTTATCTCTAAACCATCTAAAAACTCTGATTCGGTTGAAAAAACCATTGCTGTTCTTCCTTTCCTGAATCTAGGTAATGATACGGTACAATTACCATTCTGTGATGGCTTTATGCAAGATATTATAAATAATCTTCAAAAAGTAAAAAGTTTTACAGTCAGGCCCAGAACATCTTCATATCAATACAGGGATACCAAAAAATCAACAGCAATCATCGGGAAGGAGCTTAACGTAAATTATTTAGTTCAAGGGAGTGTCGGACGTGAAGGGAATAATTTAAAGATTTCGGTTCAGTTGATTGATTCAAAAGCTGATAAGCAGATGTGGTCAAATGATTTTCCCGGGGAAATGAATCATCTCTTTGCTCTGCAGAGTGAAATAGCTAAAGAAATTGCCTCAGAACTAAAAGCAGAACTCACACCTGAAGAGATAAAAAAGATTGAGAAAAGACCTTCTGAGAATCCTGAAGCTTATAATTATTATCTTCAGGGGAACTACTATTATTGGAAAGGTAGTGGATCGGGAGTCAATAGTACTGCAATTGAATTATATGAAAAAGCAATCGGGCTTGATCCCGTGTTTGCATTGGCATTTACAGGAATAGCAAAATGTTTGCTTGATCAATACTGGAATTATAAGGATCATAGTGAGGATATATTACGCAAAAGCAAACAGGAAATTGACAAAGCCTTTGAAATTGATCCTGGCCTCCCTGACGCTCACCTTGCTTTAGGGATTTATTACTACCATGGTTATTTGAAATACCCGAAAGCATTGAAACAATTTGAACTTGTATTGAAATATCAGCCTAAGAATCCGGAAGTTATATCCTGGTTAGCTGCTGTTCATCGTCGTGCCGGAGACTGGGATATGGCAAAGTCTGAGTTTGTAAAAGCCATCGAACTTAATCCCGGAAGAACAGATATGGCTGAAGATGCAGGAGAAACATTTGATTTACTTCGGGATTATTCTAAAGCTGAGGAATTCTACAATATGTCTATTATGCTGCAGCCGGATTGGGTTTTTCCTTATTCTTTTTTATCCAGGATGTATCTCAGATGGGAAGGAGATATGAGGAAGGCAAGAGAAATACTGGGAAACGCTGCACGGAATAATAAAAATTCTTTATCAGATTCACTTATTATCGAAACAAATGTTTTGATTGATATTTATGAAGGAAAATATGAAGAGGCTTTGAAAGATATATCACTTTTCAAATATGATGTAATTCAAACTGAATTTTACTTCAGACCCAAATATCTGTATACTGCAACAATTTATGGTTTGATGAACAAACATGATTTAGAGCTTGCCTGTTACGATTCAGCCCGTATATTTCTTGAAAAGAAAAGAATTGATTTTCCTGATGATCAAAGGTTATACAGTTCGCTGGGTATAGTGTATGCAGGACTTGGTCTTGATGATAAGGCAATTAGTGCTGGAGAAAAGGCAGTAAAGTTACTTCCAGTAAGCAAAGAGGCATACAAGGGGCCATTTCTTGTAGAAGATTTAGCCCTTATCTATGTTATGGTAGGCAAATATGATGAAGCCATTAAACAAATAAAATATCTCCTCACAATTCCAGGCCAACTTTCTACTAAAATCCTTGAGCTGGATCCCAGGTGGGCGCCATTAAGAAATCAACCGGAGTTTAAAAAAATGATAGAAAGCTATTCCGGGAAATAAGTGATCAGATTACTCCCGGGAAATTGCATTTTTACTGGTAATCTCAAATATTTTCACAGGGCTCTATAATCTTCGGTTAAACGATGCAAATAATAGAACGGTTTTTTGATAGCTGGATACATGGTGAGACCGCGAGGAAGCTACCTTGGTTGCATCTTTGCCGAAAAACTCGTTTTGGAGAATGGCAGAGTTGCAACCAGTACATTCACAGAACCCATACAATTCATCATCAATGCCAGTAAGGTTTTGGGAAGTTCCAAAAAAAAACAAGAGGTCGATTTTGACCTCTTGTGCCGTTTGGTACCCGGAGCGGACGAAAGTTGCAACCTGGTTTCTGGATTATTTCTATTTTAAAATCTATATTTACGACTTAGAATGCTTTCAGAGAGTAAATAGCAATAATCCGCTAATGCAAAGAATACCTGAAACATAATTCTATATCCCTTAAGTGGTCTTTTCATTTTTATCCGTCATTCTTTATTTCAAGGTTCTATCGGGTGCCTTATACTTTAATTCTTCCCCGTATCGTCTAAGGTACCAACAACTTTTGTTCCTGTGTTTGCCGCAGGTTCCAGCCATCCAGTTTGAAAAGCAATTTGCCATCCACTACCAACGAGGCATCCAATTGCATTTCTATGGTACGCTTTTCACCCGGTAACAGTGAGAAATAATTATCCTGCCAGAAAATTGGCAATACTGGCTCTCGTGTTGAGGCTGAAAGCAACTTGGGATTCACAGCGAAAGCTACAGAAGTTGAAGTATTCGTGAGTTCAATAGTGAGTTTAAGCATACCGTTCTCCCTCGATAACGGGCTTAATTTTGTTGTCATGTCAACCGGCGGCAGCTTGGCTAGATCGGTGAAATCGGCATCCTCGTCTCCTTTGTTCGACAACCAATAAAAATTCGATGATATCTCTTTTCCTGATTTATCTAGCAGGCTAAGCTTAAGGAAGTAAATATTGGTAAGCTCTTTTGGCAGATCCAGCACAAAGAGAATCTTGCTTTCATCTGCCTTCATTGAAGTCATTACTTCTTTTGAGAATATCTGTTTTGCATCGAAATCGAAAGCTTTGGCGGTAACTTTTAATCCTGCGAAATCGTGATAAAAACAGTTCACAAGTTGTACCGCATTCTCCTTGTAGTTGTATTGCACATGCAGGGGCTCGCAAGCCTTCTTTGCACCATAAAAGGCACCGGTGGGCATTAAGAAGTAATCGTATAACTGCCAGTAAAATTTGGGCCAGGCGCTGTTATACATCCAGTATATAACACCGCTTGACTTGTACTTATTTCCCGCGAAGGCCTCGAACATGGCCTTTACTGCCTCCATCTGAAGTATCTGTGACTTGGTGCAGTATTCCTCTAGACTCGCGGGCTTTCCGTACCTTGTTTCAAGCGCCTTGCGGGAGAAAGGATAAAAGTCTTTACGCAGGCGCAAGTCCCAACCGGGACTAACAGGCCAGAGGTCCTTTTCGGGCATCACTCTCCTGATGGTTTCAATGGGAGGAAGATCTTCGCCATTTGGACCGCATTCGGTGTTGAACTCGAATTTTGTGTACCAATAATTTGGGGGGAGGTAAGCGTATACCTTGGGCCAGGGGCCCATAAATAAACCCGTGTAACCCTCAATCTTGCTGGGCGCTTGCGTGGCGGAGGAGGAATAGGGCCTTGTCCCATCATATTGCTTGAGCACGTTGATGTAGCGCCGTTCTATGTCCTCCGGAGGGTAATTATCGCTACCGTACAACCACGTGAAAACAGAAGGATGCGAACGAAGATTGAAAATCTGATCGCGCCAGCTTTTCTCGGCAATATCGGCTGTATGTGACGTCCAGTGCTTCCAACTTTCGAAGGGAAGGCCACAGCACCAGCCAACCATGATAAGGATACCTTCTTCGTCACAACGCTCGAAAAGTCAGTCAGAGCCACGGGGAGCTTCCATTCTCAGAGTGTTCATGTTCATGAATTTCAGATAACGGAGATCGGCATCCACATGCTTGTTGGATGGACGCAGCATGAGATCTTCCACGTAGCCCCCGCCGCGGATCACGATGTTCCTGCCATTCACCTGGAACACTTTGGTACGCAGCGTGTCAAACTCGTTCATCCAGGAGCTAATCTCCCGGATGCCGAAACGTGTTTTACGCGAGTCGGATACCTTCCCGTCTATCTCGAAACTCAGGTTCAAGTCGTAGAGGTTTTGCGGGCCAACGGTATGCGGCCACCAAAGGCGGGGATTTGCAACCACGAGTTGAGGGAACTCTTCGGGTAGGAATGTTACTTCCTTAGTCTCGTTCGCATTAAGGTTTACTTCCTTAGAGAAAGTTATATTCTCTATCGTGCCTTTCAACAAGCCCTTAACGGGAGTGCTTTCCGCATTTTTCACTTCTGCGGTCACGCTGAGTTTGGCCTTGGCGGTTGAAGGCAGGTTTAATTTGGTTTTCACGAAGGGATGCTCAATGGCCACGGGGCCACTGGCGGATAAGGTTACATCGTACCAGATGCCCATACTCTTGTCGGGAGGAGTGGGGTTCCAGTCGACCCAGGAGATGGTAAGGTCAAAAGTCTTTGGGGGATAAATCTCCAGCGCGAGGCAATTCTTCTGTCTGGCTTTCGTGTATTGGGCAATATCGAATGAATACAGCCTATACGCGCCCTCCATTTGGGTGGAATCGGCAACCTTCTGCCCATTTACCCATAGGTTTGCACGGTAATTCACGCTATGGAACTTCAGCCACATGTGCTTGCCTGTGTAACCTGAGGGAATATCGAACTCTGTGCGGTACCACCAGGATGATTCGAAGGGATTACCCTCAGGCTTGTCCCACCTACGCACGCCAGGCAGTTCCATATAGTTATTGCCGTAATATGGATCGGAGTACACCTTGTTTGCTACGAGCGCAGCAAGCACGGTCGATGGAACTGATGTGGGGTACCAGTCCTTCGCGGTATAACCGGGTTGAGATATAACCTTGCCATCGTCAGCAAGATTGGCAGACGACTGGATAGACCAGTTGTCGCGGAGAACAATGCTGCCATCCGCATGTGTTTGCGCGAAAATATTTGATGTGAGGAAAACTGATATTAGTACTAATAATGAAAGAATACATGTTTTCATAAGTGCAGATACTTAATTGTAAATTCCGGTGATATTGAGCACCCTATTCCGGTTTAATATGAGCCCTTCATTCCGGTTATACCATTCTACTTTATTTTTATAAGAGCACCTCTTAATGGTGCGGCCGGCGGGGCTGGCATCCCCATCATTAATCCACCTGGTTTTTGTTCAATTGATACATTCACAGTACCGTTGAATTCTGAAAACTTACAAACTATCGTTTCCGAACCAAGGCTTTCCTCTACAAAACGGGCAGTCAATTCAATCGTATTTTTATTAGTCCATGAGTAACTGGCTGCAACTCTGATCATAGGCTGTGTTAATTTATAATTCGCATCAATTGATTTTGAAACAGGACGGGGAGAAGCTAAAAGAGCTGATGATGCTGTATTTGAAAATTTCCATCCTTCTGCTGCGCACTTCACAATAGATATATTGTCATCCCTTTTAATGGCAAAGCTGCATTCTCCTTTGTTAAAGGTAAAATAAACGGACTGGATATTGTATATGTTTTTTTCAAGAATGAACTCTTTTTCTGAAATTTTTAATTCCAGTTCTGATTTAGATGTAACAGCAACAAACGGTTTTAGATACAACATTGCTTCTTTTTTCTGAAGAGTACTTAATAACTCAGAGTTTTCAGGCAAAGGTTTTTCAGATTTTATTGCCGGTATTAGATAATTATGCACAAGGTTCAATTCATCCTGAGTATTTTTAGCATTGGCTGTCAGAACTACGATAGCATCTTTATCAGGAATAAGTACGACGAACTGTCCTCCCAATCCATCCAGTCGAACCGTATTGTTTCTGCCCCGCCACATCTGGTAGCAATATCCCTGCCCCCAGTCGCTCTGCTTTAAAGAATCTTTATTAGCCGATAAGCTTGTTGGAATTTTAAATGAAGTAGCTTCCTTCACCCATTCTTTAGGAATAAGCTGTTTCCCGTTCCAGACACCATTCAGCAATAATAATTGTCCGAATTTTGCCATGTCTTCTGTTTTGAGTCTCAGCCCGATCATTCCCAGGTTTATTCCCTGCGGGTTAAGATCCCAGTCAATTCCTCGGATTGCCAAAGGCCTGAAGATCCTAGTTTGCAGGTAATCAAAAACTGTCAGGCTTGTAACCTGCTGGACGATGGCTGAAAGCATAAAAGTGGCCATATTATTGTACTTGAATATTGTCCCTGGTTTATGAACCGGTACACTGTTCAGGAAAACAGTTATCCAGTCGCCACCGGTTCCCATCGCCCTTGGTTCAGGATCCTGTCCGACTGACATTGTTAATAGATTCTGTACGGTCAGTGCTTTCATGTCATCGCTGACTGAATCAGGCTGAGAATACGGGAAAAAAGAACTAACCTTGTCAGTGATTTTTAACCTGTTCTCCGAAACGGCGAGTCCTATTGCTGTTGCTGTAAATGTTTTACTGGCTGAGAACATGATATGCTTCTTATCAGAGCCATACGGATCCCACCAGCCTTCGGCTATAACTTTACCGTGGCGTATAAACATAAAGCTGTGTAATTCAACTCTGCCGGTATCTACAGCATTTAGAAAATCGATGATCTGTGATGAAGATACTCCTTCATTTTCAGGAGTACTTCTGAGTAATTTATAAGTATCCTGTCCATATAGGTTAACGAATAAACAGGCGTAAACCATCATTATCAGACTTATAGCCAATATCCTAATCAGACTTTTCATATAATTATTCATTTATAGTTCCCTGATCCAAATATTCCTGAATGTTGTCGGATTGCCATGCTGCTGCAACTGAATTGGTCCGTCGCCATGTTCCTTTATTATATATTGCGGGATACCGGGAGATACAGTCGGACCCTGTATGGCTACATTGTTCTGAACCAATACTCCGTTATAAATAATCGTAATTCTTGGTGGGGTAAAATAAGTTCCACTGTCCTTAAAACGCGGAGCTGTATAAATGATTTCGTAAGTCTGCCACACTCCTTCTTTTCTGCTCGGATTTACTAATGGAGCATATTGCATATAAACAGCACCCGCCTGACCGTTACGGTATGTACGATTGTCGTAGCTGTCAAGTATCTGGACTTCATAATTCCCCTGGATAATTACACCACTGTTCCCTCTGTCCTGACCTGTAACTGTTGCAGGTAAACCGGCTGGAGTCTTCCATTCTATATGAAGCTGAAAGTCTCTGAAAACCCGTTTTGTCTGTGCGCTGCCCGAAGAGCTGGTCGGCTGCATGCCACCGTCTTTCATTATCCATGTTATCGGTTTTTTTTCACCTGGTCCGCCTGGTCCCCATGTAATTTCTTCCCACTCATTAAGATCCTTACCATTGAATAAAACTATAGCATCTGATGGTGGATCACAGTCCATTATGCCTGGTTCTATTTTTGTAATTTCAGGATCCATAATATGTTTTACATTGGTAAAAAACATATTCTGCTGCATAGGTGTCAGGGAATCAAATGACCTGGTGAATTTTTTTATAATTGCTTCCTGTTCAGCAAAATTAATCCGCATCTGCCCCTGTGGCGCTTTCTGCTGGACATTTGGTGTTGATTTTGATCCGGAAGTTTCTGATTGCAGTACCTTTTGTGCGTTGCTAACCGTAAACGCAAACAACAGGAAAATTAAGATAATTAATTGTTTCATTGTAATTAAAGAATTTAAAATTATAAAACTATACTTATATGTTTTTGATTGAATAATTAAAGAACGATTACCATAACGCACTGTCTACTTAGTACTTTCAAAGAGGATTTTAATCAGATGATTTATAAAATTAGATAATATTCTAACCATTACTGCTATAATACTTATAAAATCATGCGGATTTGTACTGCTAATTGTAACTTATTAAATTATAATGACATAGACATTCTAAAGAAACAGGAACAGCTCTGTTCATCAAACAGGCATTTTAAAAGGAATTCCAGCTGTGGACCATCTGATTAAAGGAACCTACCTCAATTAAAATTAAGCTATTTATGGTTCAGCCAATATTAATATTTCAGTTATATCTTATATTAATTAAAGGTTAGATATTTCGTCAGCCTCGGCTACAAGAGAAGACTTCTCATCACATATAATAGTAATAAGTTTAAACCTCCTGAAACATGATACTAAGTGTAAAATCCGTCCTCCTTTGACCACTTCAAAAACCGGTCTGCTTTCACCGAATATACAGAACAAAACAACAAGGTTTTAACTCCGGCTTTTCATAGTCAATTCTTTCCGGGCGAAGATGGTCAGGGGCAGTGGCTTTTCCAGCAAACATTAATTCAGTTTTTCCCATGGTTCTATTTCTCCATCTATTATTCTGAAAAGAGGATGTGCATCAATTTTTATTTTACGAGATAACTTGTGAAATCGTTCCGGATCTCTAATTTTCAGTTTCTTTAGCAAATGTTTCATTTCAAATTTAATTTGTTTGTCAGTTACAGTCAATTTGGTTGGTATAAAGTCCGGATTGACTTTATTCTTATTGAAATTATATCCTCTTTCCAATGAATTTTCATAAACCGATGTCAGATAACGGTTAATGCAATCGACTGCATTCCCGGAATTTTTAAATCGGTTCAGCTGCGGGTGATTCTTATATCCTTTTGTCTTACCTTCCAGAACTTGTTTTGCCAATAAAGATTCTCTCCAAAGAGCTACCAATCCCTTTGCATCAAGGTATTTTGGATGTAAAGACCAGATTCTCATTTGTGTATTCTTTTTTTGCTAAAGTTCCAATTGTTCCAGAGCACTTTCCAGGTTTGGATATCTAAAAACAAAACCTGAATTTCTAATTTTATCAGATGATATTCTGCTACCAGTTAAAATCATTTCAGACATTTTACCAAAAATCACTTTAATAGCAAAAGCCGGGATTTTTGGAAACCCAAAAGGTTTATCCATATAGTGGGCAATTGTTTCAATAAACTGCTTATTTGTTTTGTGCTCGGGGGCCACTGCATTAAATGCGCCGATCATTTGTGTATCTTCAATTGCTTTGATATAGATACTGCATAAATCGTCAATATGTATCCAGGGCAAGTATTGATTTCCATCACCAATTGCAGAACCAATACCCATTTTAATCGGAATAATGATTTTTGATAATGCTCCTCCTTGTTTTGCCAGAACAACGCCTGTTCTTATTTTAACTGCTCTTATACCAATATCTGTAAATCTATCTGCAACTTGTTCCCATTTTTTACAGGTCTGTCCAAGGAAGTCATCAGAAGGAGGTTCCGTTTCATTCAATTCTTTATCAGAAGTTATTGCATCATAATATCCTATTGCTGATGCAGTTATGAATGCCCTGAGTCTATTATTTCCCTTGTCTATATTATTGTAAATCAATTCCGCTGACTTGATCCTGCTGTCAAAAATTAGTTGCTTTCTTTTGGATGTCCATCTTTTTTCTCCAAGATTTACTCCTGCAAGATGTATAATATAGTCAGATGTATTTATTGCATCTTTATCAATTTCATCTTTATTATAGTCCCAAGTGTAAGTAAGTAATTTAGTCTCATTTCTCTTAGTTCTGCTCAGAATAGCCACCTCATATCCCATTTCCTGTAGTTTTATCCTAAGATGCGTCCCTACAAGACCTGTACCTCCTGTTATTAATACTTTTGCCATCTTCTCATCATTTAATATATCACAATCTTGTTATGTTTTACGATATTTTTAATATAAAATTCATATTTATAATAGTTAGACGGAATGGGGATCATAATTTTTCATAAGTTGACTTACTACAACTTTTATAATTTCCCCCCAAGTGTTACATTTCAATATCATTATTTAACAATCAATAAGAACCTAGTACTTGAAAATAAATGACCTGAGGTTATTCTATATTTTACTAACGATAATATAGGTTATAACAGAAATGGAAGCTGCTAAAATGGTTCCCCAGATTAAATCAACTACCGTTACTAATAAAGGCCAGTCTTTCACAGTAGCCAGGTTTGTTAAATCGTAAGTAGCATAAGTTATAAGACCAAATAATGCACCAAAGAGGATTGCATGTACCCATGAATGTTTTTCAACAGCCGGCGAAATGACAAATATTACCAATCCGGCAATAAACAACAGATAGAAAATAATGGCAGCAAACCAATTAATATCTGGTTTCATCAAATAACCAATTTGTTTCTGATAGAACTTTTTTGCAACAATTACCAACCAGGCTATGTCGATTACAAAAAATATCGGTAAGGCTATTAAAAATAGTTTTATTAACATTTGAATATTTTTTATTGATTTAAACGGAAATAAAATTACTGAAATTGAGTCAGATATGCAAAAGCCGAAAATGCTGAACATATCTGTCCGGTTTGATTTCGCCGAATATACATAACTCGACAAATACAGGAGCAACTAACTTAATCAGTTTTACAGCCCTTCCGGGAGTTGGATAGTGATAAAGATTACATTTTAGATTTTTTTAATTTACGTCGCTGGTCTTTGTTTACATTTAATAAAAGTAAAGTAACGTTAACTTTGAGAGTAATAAAACTTTTATCAATTACATGTACATTCATTATGTTACTTACTTTGTTGTATGGGTTTATTAGTGGCTATTTTTTTAAGGAAGGCAACATTCTGATATCCTTGGCTTGCTGAAAGGTTAATTTAATTGATGTATATGTTGGATTCTTTTTGTTTTCGAGTTGGATCCTTTTTCGAGAAGAAAAACTTTTGCTTGCAGTTTTTTGGATTATTTTAATCCTATTATTAGGCAACTTTATAACCTCTTTGTATGTTACCATAGCACTATTCCAAACCAATGAAAATATTCAATGATTTTAGCTGGGGAAATACATTAAAATGAAGCGATGAACGCTATACCTATATATAAAATAGACGGACGTCAGTTATATTACACCTTTATTGCTGGATGTAAGAAAATTCTTGAACAGCAATATTACTTGAATAAAATTAACGTTTACCCTGTGAACGATGGGGATACTGGTAGTAATATGGCCTTTACCATTCAGTCTGCTATTGAATCGGTTCTTCCCGACAAGTCATTTACAATTACTGCCAACCGAATAGCAGAAACAACCATTATGAATGCCCGTGGCAATTCAGGTATAATTTTCGCCCAATTCTTATTTGGCATGAGCAAGGAAACAGGAGAGCGCGAAAGTCTTACCATTCCTCAATTTGCAGTATGTATTAAGAATTCTATACCTTACATGTATGAAGCTGTGGCCAATCCTATTGAAGGTACTATGCTTACTGTAATTAGAGAATGGTCTGAATTCATTTACACCAAAAGAGAAATTATTACTGATTTTAACCAGCTATTCGTCTGTTCAAAGGAGGTAATATTAAAATCCCTTTCGGAGACAAAGCAGAAACTGCTTGTGCTTGCAAAAGCTAATGTTGTTGATGCTGGCGCGAATGCTTTTGTTTTATTTATTGAAGGGATCATAGAGTTAATTTATACAAACAGCATTAGAAAGTTATTACGCTCAAAAACGGAACCGCTTATTTTGCCAATGAATAATGAGCACATTTCGGAAGAAGTTAAATTCAGATATTGCACAGAAGGCATTTTAAGGAAGCTAACAATTGATCAAAGAACACTTTCCCTCATACTTCAGCAAAATGGCGATTCGGTGGTAATAGCTGGTGATGAAAAAATTAAGCATATTCATATTCACACAAACAATCCTGCAAATTTGTTTTATCAGTTAAAAAATGTTAGTCTGATTACTTTTCAAAAAGCCGATGACATGTTACGGCAGAGCGAAGTTATATTTAATCGAAAATGGAAGATAGCGTTAGTAACTGATTCGACCTGCGATTTACCGCAAGAGCTAATTGATCAATACCAGATCAATATGCTGCCCCTCAATATCAATTTTGGCGAAAGTCATTACCTCGATAAAATTACTATTCAGCCCGAACAATTTTATACGCTGCTTAGTCAGTATAGCGAATTTCCTAAAACATCTCAAATTAATGAAAAAACATTCGTCAAACTGTATGCTCAGTTGGCAGCTCAGTACGATTCAATTATAGCGATACATCTTACCGACAAGTTTAGCGGAACTTATTTTAACAGTCAAAAAGCGGCACAGGCTGCAAGTAAGGAGTTCAATAAACCAATAACCGTTTTAAACTCGAAAAACCTTTCGGGATCGCTTGGATTGATAATTTTACGCGTGGCTCGAGCCATTGAAGCTGGGCTTTCGCATAATGAAATTGTTTTGATGGCTGAAAAGTGGATAAGGGACACTCGCATTTTTGTAAGCGTGAAAACGCTCAAATATATGGTTCGTGGGGGAAGGGTTTCGCACATAAAAGGCTTTATGGCGAATTTGCTGAATGTAAACCCAATCGTTTCGATGGACAAAAATGGAAACTCGTTTGTTTTTGGCAATACATTCAGTCAGAAAAGAAATATGGAAAGGGTGATGGAGCACCTCTATAATATTTGTAAAGATCTTGAAGTATGGAATTATATCGTTCTTCATGCCCAAAATATGGATGCAGCCGAATGGTATACACAAAAAATGAATGAATTCACGGGTAAAATGCCTGTTGCTGTGGTTAATATTTCGCCTGTAATAGGAAGTAATGCAGGAATTGGTGCAGTTTCTGTTGCTTTAATGTTTAATTAAAAAAATGATTATGACATATATTCAAATTTACTTTTTTGCTCTATTGGCGATCATAATAATGATGTCGGTATTATGGATAATAAGCATCCCAATAAAAAATGTAAGTATAGTTGACTTGTTTTGGGGTTTTGGGTTTATAGTAGTTTGTTTCATTTACTTTCTTAAAGCAGATGGACTTGAAATTCGTAAAATACTTTTATTAACAATGGTTTCCATCTGGGGGCTGCGTCTTTCGATATATCTTGCATGGCGCAATATTGGAAAAGGCGAAGATCCCCGATACCAGAAATTCCGACAGGATTATGGAGAACAGCGTTACTGGTGGATAAGCTTTTTTCAAACTTTTCTTTTGCAGGGCATTTTAATGTGGGTCATTTCAGCGCCATTATTGGGTGCTCAATATTACAACGCTGGAAATGCTCTAAATGTATTTGATTTTATAGGTGTTTTTGTTTGGCTTATTGGAATTATTTTCGAAGCAGGCAGTGATATTCAATTGGCTAGGTTTAAAGCAGATCCGGCAAACAAGGGGAAAGTGCTAAATAAAGGTCTCTGGCATTACACGCGCCATCCAAACTATTTTGGTGACGCAACCGTTTGGTGCGGATATGCTCTTTTATGCATCTCAGCCGGCAGTTATATTCCGGTTTTAGGCTGTGTCTTAATGATAGCTTTAATTATTAAAGTTTCGGGAGTGGCACTTCTCGAAAAAACATTAAAAGTAACAAAGCCTGAATACAAAGATTATATCGAAAAAACCAGCGCTTTCATCCCTTGGTTCCCTAAAAAATAAAAAGATTTTCATACTGCTTATGGCACAAAAAACATGGTTTTTTCTATTCGTTTTTTGGGGCTTGCCACTAACATTTTACCGCAGCAAGTTTCGGAAAATAGTATATCAAACCGATAGCTGGGTAATCAATATCAAGCCTTATTTTTGGAAAGAACTTAAAGCATTGTTCGGAAATCTGTATCCTGATAACAGGAATTATCTTAAATTCAGAAATTTTTATCGTATGTATCTATCCATTTATGTTTTGTTGTTTGCTTGTTATGCTTTCTTTAACTCAAATCAGAATATGAAAAAAATTGAAGTTGGGAGTATCGTTCCACAATTCACTTTAAAAGATCAGAATGGTAATTTATTTGCCATTGATTCTGTGCTTGGCAAAAAGAATCTTGTGATTTATTTCTATCCTAAAGACGAAAGTCCAGGATGTACTAAAGAAGCTTGTTATTTTCGAGACCAATTTGAGGTTTTTAAAGAAGTTAATGCCTTGATTATTGGTATCAGTGGACAATCTGTTGAAAGTCATAAAAAGTTTGCTGAAAAATATCGGCTTAGCTATACTTTGTTAAGCGATGAAGGAAATAAGATACGGAAACTTTTTGGTGTTCCTACTAATTTTTTAGGCCTATTGCCAGGCAGAGTAACTTATGTAATAGATAAAAATGGTAAAGTTGTTTTTGTTTTCGACTCTCAAACACAAACTAAAAGACATGTTGATGATGCATTGAAGATATTGAAGGGATTGAAATAAAAAAATGCCAGCCGCTAACCACCGCTAAATGTAATCCGGGGTTCCGAAGGTTGCCAAGTTAACTTCTTACTATTAGTTTTGGTTATCAGTGGATTAGCAGAAATAAAACCCGGACTGCATATAGCGGCCTACCGTTATGAGCCGGCCCATTAATACCTAGACAACTTTTCTACTTGTGATAAAAGGACTATTTTCTGCTACTAAGATAACTCAATCGTGACATGACAACTCTCGTCCATCTGCTTTGACTGGCAAAAACTCCACCAGCTTTGACGCGGACATCAACTAACCAAAACCGTCAGGTCGTTATAGTACAAAAGCCAGGATTATTGATCGCATTTGACCGGTCAAATTATAACTAACTTACATAACTAAACAACAAGTATTTAACACCGGCTATTGTTGGTCAATTTATTCCGACCAACAATGGCAAAGGTCGTTGGTTTTTCCAAAAACGCAAAGCACATAATCCTATCTTTAATTTTTGCGCATAAACAGTTAACTTCGCTAAATCTTTAAGCAAGTTGGCAGTAAAACAAACAACATTAAACTATTAATATGAATAGGACTATCTATACTGTTATTATAGGAACGGGAAATTACATCCCGACAAAACATATCAAAAATGAGGATTTTCTTATAAATGAATTTTATGATGCAGACGGAAAAAAGCTCGAAAAAGGGAATAAGGAAATAATTGATAAGTTTTTTGAAATTACGACTATTGCAGAAAGAAGATATGTCATGGACAATTTGGTAACTTCTGATATTGCCTATTACGCTGCTATTGATGCTATTAAATCTGCTGACATTGATAAAGAAGAATTAGATTACATAATTGTTGCGCATAATTTTGGCGATGTAAAGAATAACGACAAGCGAATGGATGCTGTACCTTGTTTAGCCGCCAGGGTAAAACATAAATTGGAAATAAAAAACCCCAATACCGTAGCTTATGATTTACTTTTTGGCTGTCCGGGCTGGTTGCAAGCTGCTATTCAGGCTGATTATTTAATAAAATCAGGAGATGCCAGAAAAGTACTGGTTATAGGGGCTGACATACTTTCACGGGTTTCCGATCCACATGACAGAGACAGCATGTTGTATGCCGATGGTGCTGGAGCTACTATCTTCGAAGCCAAAAAGAGTGAATATCCTATTGGGATACTTGCACATAAAACGCGATCGGATACTCTATTAAATTACAAAATGTTACATATGGGTAAATCATACAATCCTGACAATGAAAACAAGGATGATATTTTTTTAAAAATGCATGGCCGGAAGCTTTATCAATATGCAATTGAAAAAGTACCTCAAACGATAAAAGAATGTCTTGAGAAAAGTAATATTCACCTTAGTGAAATAAAAAAAGCGTTAATCCATCAAGCCAATGGGAAAATGGATGATGCAATATTAAAAAGACTTTTTGGCCTTTATGATATAGTTGATGTGCCAAAAGACATAATGCCAATGACAATTACATGGTTGGGCAATTCATCTGTCGCTACAATACCGACTTTATTGGATCTTATATTAAAAGATCAACTAAAACCGCACAAAATAAACAAAGGAGACATTCTTGTTCTCGCATCCGTTGGAGCGGGAATGAATATTAATGCATTAATATACAAGATGTAATTGAATTGTGTTGGGGAAAATGTTAAACTGCATTGAATGGCTCAAATACAATGATATATGGGCGAGTTATAGTAAATTGTATCAAATTTGCCTGCCAATTTTTCATGATACGCATTAATTAGGGTAAGAATGGTGGTAATTACCACAGACCATCGCATAATTTTAATCTCTGATATATGTGCACAAGTTATAAAATCAAACCTTATTTGACCATTTCAAAATCCGGTCTGCTTTCACCGAACATACATTTATAAACAACAAGTTTTTAACTCCGGATTTGGGTGGTCAATTTGATACGATCAATTATAGTCCAGGTACCGTTCTATCTGTCATAACCTGTTAATTTCTTTCCATAATCCGGACAGTTTATTGTGCCAACTATTGGTCTAGAGTCAGATCCTTGAACTATAGCCCACTTGTTGAAAAAGGGTACATCGATGTGGATTGGTTTCATTATGAATACTGACCTCTGTTCTGAATAGGATATATTATAATTCTATGAAAAGGATATTGATTTCATCAATTTATTATATTTATATATTATACCATAGAAGAAAATACCGTAACCCATGAATAGATCTTCTTTAATACTCACTCTTGCCTTAATTCAGTTACTTAATTTAAATACGTGGTCGGCCGCACCGGATGCAAGACAGCATTTACTTATTGATAAAGACTGGATGTTTATTCAGTCAGATGTTAAAGATGCTGACAAACTAAGCTTTGACGATTCAAAATGGAGAAAACTCAATCTTCCTCATGACTGGAGTATCGAAGGGGAATTTAAGGAAGATGCAATTACAAAAGGTCCGGGTGGTTATCTTCCGACAGGTATCGGATGGTATCGTAAACACCTCAATATCGTATCATCGGGTAAAGATCAGCAATTCTGGATTGAATTCGATGGGGTATATATGAACAGCGATGTATGGATAAATGGGCAGCACCTGGGTAAACATCCCTATGGTTATACCAGTTTTTATTACGATCTCACGCCATATATTAAAAAGGGAGAAAACATAATATCAGTAAAAGTTGACAACTCCCTTCAGCCTAACAGCCGCTGGTACTCTGGCTCAGGCATATACCGACATGTGTGGTTAAATATTGCAGGACCAGTTCATATTGCCCAATGGGGAACTTATGTTACTACACCTGTAGCAGAATCATCTTCGGCAACAGTTGCAGTACGCACTACTATTGAGAACAAGTTGGAGGTAACCAAAAATATTGTTTTAAGATCTGTTGTAATAGATGGATCAGGGAAAGAAGTTGTAGTGGTTGAAACACCTGTGACACTCACTTCATCAGGCAAGACAGACGTGGAACAATCGGTAAAAGTTAAATCCGCGGAACTTTGGTCAATTGAAACTCCGTCATTATATACACTTAAGTCAACTGTACTGGAAGGGACAAAAACAATTGATAATTACAATTCCACATTTGGTATACGGAAAATTGAATATGATACTGATAAGGGCTTTCTTCTTAACGGTAATCATGTTAAAATGAATGGAGTATGTCTTCATCACGACGCAGGTTGCCTTGGAGCTGCAGTGCCTATTCAAGCATGGGTAAGACGTTTACAATTGCTGAAAGATATGGGTTGCAATGCCATCCGAACATCACATAACCCTCCTGCACCAGAATTTCTTGACCTGTGTGACAAGATGGGCTTCCTGGTAATGGATGAAATATTTGATGAATGGGTAGAGCAAAAAGGTCAGGTTGGGTTCAGTTATCACATTTATTTTGAAGAATGGTGGAAATCAGACCTGCTTTCGATGATCTATCGCGACCATAACCATCCGTCAATTGTGATTTGGAGCGCCGGGAATGAGGTTCCTGATCAGGTAAAAGAGAATGGAAGTGAAGTAATGCGAAAACTGGCAGATACATTCCATAAGGAAGATCCTACACGTCCTGTCACCCAGGCAAATGACAGGATTGCTGCTGGAGACGGACCGGCAAAACTTCCCTTCCTTGAGTTGCAGGATATAGTAGGCTATAATTATGTTGACAGATGGAATGAACGCCGGGAGTTATATTACAGCGTTGACAGACATGACCATCCCAATTGGAAGATGATTGGTACAGAGAATGTTTCAGTCGGTGGTCTTCGTGGCCAGTACTCTCTTGGAACCAATCAGTCTGATAAGAGACCGGGGCGTTCAAGAGATTACAGGTTAGGCATGATCCAGGCGGAACAACTATGGAAAATTACCGCGGTAAACGATTATGTAATTGGCGACTTCATGTGGACTGGCATTGATTATCTCGGTGAAGCCGGCTGGCCTAATAAAAACTCAAGCTCAGGTGTTATTGACCTCTGTGGTTTTCCAAAAGATGGTTACTATTTTTATCAGAGCCAGTGGACTGAAAAACCAATGGTTCATCTTTTCCCCCATTGGAACTGGGCAGGGAATGAAGGGAAGGTTGTTCCTGTAATATTATATACCAATTGTGACACTGTTGAACTTTTTCTGAATGGAAAATCATTTGGTAAAAAATCTTATGTGTTTCCGCAACAGGGTCACTCAAAAAGCTGGAATGGATATGAACGTCCGTACATTCCACCGACAACATCTGATCTGCATCTTTCATGGGATGTCCCATATGAGCCGGGCACACTTAAAATTGTTGGAAGAAAAGATGGTAAAACGATTATTGAAGAAGTGCGGACAACATCAGTTCCTGAAGCAATAAGGTTAACAGCCGATAGGAATAATATCAATGCGGATATGCAGGATATTGTTAATATTAAGGTTGAAATAGTTGATGAAAATGGATTGGTCGTTCCCAACGCAGTAAACCTGGTTGAATTTAAGGTTGAAGGAGAAGGAATTCTGATTGGGACCGATAATGGCAATCCTCAGGATAAAACACCAATGAAAAGTAAGCAGCGCAGCGCATTTAATGGACTGGCTCTTGCAGTAATCCAATCAACTGACAAAGGTGGAAATATTAGGATTAAAGCGGTTTCAAACGGGCTTAAAGAGGCAGTTCTGCAACTTGTTACAAATAAATAGATCCCCTCAATTTAAATAGAATTAACATTCAAGATAGCGTATATTAATACACATAACTTATGAAAATTATATCACTATTTACACTAGTCCTTCTTCTTATTTGTGTCCCTGCCGGTGCACAGACCGAGAAAAATAATTACAAATTACCCGGGAATGGTTTAAAACAATACGATTTTGTTTATGTCGGCGAATGGGATTTGCGTAACCCAAAGGCTCAAAAAATGTTTGTGGTTCGCGATGGTAAAGTGGTTTGGGAATACTCCATTCCGCAATTTACTGCTACTGGGTCCATCCAGGAGTTCGACGATGTAACCATGCTTTCGAATGGCAATATAGTATATGCATGTATGTCAGGTGCCGGAATTATCACTCCTGAAAAAAATCTTATCTGGCAATTTATCTGTCCACCCGGAACAGAAACCCATTCGTGTCAGCCAATCGGGAGAGACAGTGTGTTAATGGTTTTAAATGGACCTGTAGGCAAAGTGCTGATATTTAATACTGCTACCAATAAATTGCTGAAAGAGATTGTTATTCCAACAACATCCAACAATCCTCATGGTCAGTTTCGCCATGTACGCTGGACAAAAAACAAAACTATCATGGTCGGTTTGTTTGCTGAAAAAAAAGTTGTTGAATTCAACCTCGAAGGAATAGAAGTATGGTCGGTCAGCAATACTCCTTCGGCCTGGTCAGCCATTCGTCTGCGTAATGGGAATACACTGATTTCAGGAGATGGTCAAGGTTACACACGCGAAGTAAATATGAAAGGTGAAACCGTATGGGAATTTACCCGTGCTGACGCACCATTCACAATTGGAAATACGCAAACAGCCAATCGGCTGGCCAATGGTAATACAGTTATCTGCAACTGGATAGCCGGAAATAATAAAACCGAAGAATGGGCAGGAACAGTACAGGTGTTTGAAGTAACTCGGGATAAAAATATCGTTTGGTCATTGTCAGCATGGAAGAATCCTGATTTAGGTCCTGCTACCTATATTCAACTGCTTGACGAACCTGGGAATCCGGATAATGGTGATTTACAACGGTAAAATATAACCATAACTTTAAAATAAATTAATAAAAAATATTATGAAGAATATTGTCATAATGAGAATGATACGAATGGCCAGCATATGGTGCGTTATGATTTTGTTGGCACTTGGAACAGCCTGGGGTCAGACTGACGAAGGAACTATACCACAGATTATTAAAAAGGATGGTCGCCATGCTCTTCTGGTAGATGGACAACCCTTCTTGATGCTGGGAGGACAGGCACACAACTCAAGTGCATGGCCGGGCATGATGCCCCAAGTGTGGTCGGCGATTAAAGCAATGAATGCCAATACTCTCGAAGTTCCAATCTACTGGGAGCAGATTGAACCACAACCGGGTAAATACGATTTTTCTTTGGTGGATACGCTCCTTAAGCAAGGGAGGCAGCATAAAGTGCGCCTTGTGCTTTTGTGGTTCGCGACTTGGAAAAACGGCAGTAATCACTATATGCCCGAATGGATGAAAAGCGATGCTGTAAAGTATCCAAATATCACAGGCAAGAACGGACAACCGGTTGATTCCCCTTCACCACACACTCAGTCTGCAATGGAGGCTGATGCAAAAGCTTTCGCTGCAGTTATGGGATACCTGAAGAAAGCCGATCCCCAGTACACCGTTATTATAGTACAGGTTCAAAATGAACCCGGTTCCTGGGGCAGTGTACGCGATTTTTCACCTATTGCCCAGAAACTTTTTGAGGGACAGGTTCCCACGGAACTACTTAAACCAGAGGTGCTAAAGGCTCTGAATAGACCATCAGATGCTAAAGGAACATGGCAAGAGGTATTCGGAATCAATGCCGACGAGTATTTCCATGCCTGGTCTGTTGCCCGGTATATCGGATATGTTGCAGCGGCAGGCAAAGTAGTAAATAAACTGCCTTTATATGTGAACGCCGCTCTGCGTGATCCGATAACCAACCCAAGTGCTTCTACCTACGAAAGCGGCGGACCCACTGATAATGTGATCCCGATATGGAAGGCGGCAGCCCCTGCCATTGACTTAGTCGCACCTGACATATATATGCCTGCAAGCGAGAATGCGCTAAAGGTAATTGAATTGTATTCACGGCCAGACAATGCCTTGTTCGTACCTGAAATTGGTTCAGGAGAGGAATATGTCCGTTATTTTTACCCGGTACTTGCTGCAGGGGGAATTGGGTTCTCCCCTTTTGGAATTGACGATAACGGAAGAGGTGAAGGAAAAGTTGAGACCGAAACCCACCTCGCTTCCATTGCACAGGAATACGCCATGGCTTCTCCAATGATGAGGGAACTGGCCAAATGGAGTTTTGAAGGAAAGATAAAATCCGTAGTGGAGGGAGAAGATCATGCAGAACAGACCATTGACCTCGGCTTATGGCAAGCCACAGTATCGTTCGGTGCTTCAAGAAGGAACACAGTACAAGCCAATGCCCGGCCGATAAGCAAAGCCATGGTAATACAATTGGGCGAGAACGATTTATTACTGATAGGTACACTTTGCCACTTTACATTTAGACCTCTTGGTGCCAATGCACGCAAATCATGGCAATACCTGAAAGTAGAAGAGGGCAGGTATGAGAACGGGGAATTCAAACTACTGCGTATCCTTAATGGAGACGAGACAGACTGGGGAGGGCCCCGTGTTGGAGCCGTTCCGACTGTGCTGCATGTTACATTGGTTGCACGGTGAAAAGGAATTAATATGACCAGTTCATGAAAACAAATAAGCATTGCAAGTTTATGGGTAATAAATATTTTTAAATCATTCTATTATGGAAAATAAAGTAACATCGTTGTTTTTCCTTCTTTTATTTTGCCCTGGAGTTATTTGTGCACAAAAAGCAAAGGTTTATGAAGTAAAGTCGCCGGATGGAGCAATTGTACTAAAGGTGGAATCCGGGGCTAAAATGTTCTGGTCGGTTCAACACAAAGGACAGCAACTTATCGCACCTTCTGCAATTTCTTTAACCCTGCAAAGCGGCGAAGTACTAGGAGATCAAGCAAATGTAACCAATTCTAAAACCGAAAGTGTAAATACTGAATTCAACGCGATTAATTATAGAAAAACGGTAGTTCACGATATTTATAATCAACTTACACTGAACTGTAAAGGCGATTATGGAGTAATCTTCAGGGTTTTTAACGAAGCCGTTGCCTATCGTTACTTTACGAAACGGAAAGGAGAAATAGTAATAAAAAACGAAGAAGCAAATTTTAACTTCACTGAGGACCATAAGGCGTTTATTCCTTACCTGAGGGATTATCGTGACGGAAAGGTATTTAATGCTTCCTTCGAATCATTGTATAAAGAGCATAAGATATCAGAATTTATTTCCGATTCTCTGGCATTCCTCCCATTACTGGTTGAATTGAATAACGGTAAAAAAATTCTCCTCATAGAAGCAGACCTTGAAGAATATCCAGGGATGTTCCTTATTTTAAATGAAACCAAAAAAGGATTTAAAGGAATATATGCACCGTATCCGCTAGAATCAAAAATGGCCGGTTATAACAATATCAATATAATACCGACAAAAAGAGCCGACTATATTGCAAAAACAGATGGAATACGAAGTTTCCCCTGGCGTGCAATTGTTATCAGTGAACAGGATAAAGACCTGCTGAATTGCGATATTGTTCAAAAACTAGCTTCGCCAAGCAGGATTGAAGATATTTCCTGGATTAAGCCTGGACAGGTTGCATGGGACTGGTGGAACAATATGAACATTTCAGGTGTAGATTTCAGCGCTGGAAAGAATACTTCAACCTATAAATATTTTATCGATTTTGCTGCAAAGTATAAAATACCCTATATTTTACTCGACGGAGGCTGGAATGTACGAGGTGATCTGGCCAAAGCCATACCCTCGATAAATCTTGAGGAACTAATAGCTTATGGCAATCAAAAAGGTGTAGGATTAATTGTTTGGGCTTCATGGATGGATATTCTTCAGCAAAAAGGGAAGGTGTTTCCATACTATAATAAAGTGGGAATAAAAGGATTGAAAATCGATTTTATTGACCGTGACGACCAGGTAGCTGTTGCCTCCACATATGAAATTGCAAAACTGGCAGCTGAAAATCATTTGCTTGTCGATTATCATGGCGTTTTTAAACCTACCGGACTACAACGCACCTATCCAAATGTTGTTGGCTATGAAGGGGTTTATGGGCTGGAAAACTTTAAATGGGCTAATCCGGACGGGCCACGTTATGCTGTTACAATTCCTTTTATCAGGAACCTTGCCGGTCCAATGGATTACACTTCAGGTGCTATGAGAAATTCCAACAGGGAAAATTTCAGAGCAATAAATTCTAATCCCATGAGCCAGGGCACTCGTGTTAATCAAATGGCTCAGTATGTGATTTTTGAAGTACCAAATCAAATGCTTTCGGATAATCCCACGATTTACATGAAAGAGTATGAATGTACAGATTTTATCACAAAAGTTCCCACCATCTTTGACGAAACCATACCGCTCGACAGTAAAGTCGCTGAATATGTAGCCATTGCCCGTCGAAAGGGAGAAACATGGTTTGTTGGCGCAATGACCAATTGGACTCCAAGGGAGCTAACCATCGACTTTTCATTCCTGAAACCTGGTAATTACCAGGCGGAAATTTTCAGAGATGGGATTAACGCTGATCGTGATGCAACTGATTATAAAAAGGAAGTGGTTAATATATCAGCAGGTGATAAGCTAAAAGTCAAACTGATGAACGGTGGTGGATGGGCTGCCAGAATAGAAAAAAAGTAACCTTGCCTTTTTGTCTCGTCCTGAATAGTTTTTAGGTGACAAGCTATTTCAGGACGAGACAAAGTTTAATAAACGACCACTATTTATTCTTTTCTATTATCTTAAATAGATTAGAATAGTCACAATATACCTGCCAATGTTTTACCTTATTATTTTCTACAATTGCTTTCCACGAGGCAGGAATTCTCCAGAAATTACTGTTTAATTTATTTGTTAGATTTTTATAAGTAGCACTTGCATAGCCAAATAGTCCAATTGTAGATACATTTTCAGTTATGTCTGAAATTTCAATTTGATAATCAGGGAATAATTCATAATATCCTTTCCACCCTTCTTTCATCACTTTTTTACCAACAGATTTATTGTTTATAGCATCTATGAAGATATGATCCTCGGAAATTAGATTTATTATTTCATTCACATCGTGATCATTGATAGCTTTCACAAACCTGATTGCGATAGCTTTATTTGTGTCATTTTCCATCTTGAATTTAATATAATATCAAGTTATGAAATTTTAATGAGTCCAGCTAAAAATTTGAAATTATTAGGTTGTACAAAACTCTTAAAACATATTCACAAGTGGAATCACTCTGTAGGCTTCCCCCACTTGAATTCGATTATTAATTAGATTATTATAAGAATGGTGGTAACTACCACCGACCTTTAAATTCCAATAACTTCTAACAGGGACTAAATATAGTGAGCTCAGTCCTTTTAATTCACCAGAGATCTCCAGGTTAATTCTAGTTGCTTCTGGGGTAGTTTCTGAGTGTGGCAAGACGAGAATCTTGTCAAAAGATGATCTAACACCAGAGACCTTAAAAAGTAGCAAAAATGATAAATATTCCCGTAAAATCCGTCCTTCTTTGACCACTTCAAAATCCGGTCAGATTTCACCGAACATACAACACAATACAACAAGGATTTAACTCCGGTTTAGAGTGGTCAGCTTATTCCAGTTACTTTGGTCTGGGACAGGCGATTTTCGACGCAAGCAGATGAATAGATTCTATACTGGTTGTCAGAGTACCTGTATTATGGATTTATGGATCTAAGTTTTTTAAGGTAAATAAATCTGCTTATGTGCCCAAGAAGTATAATTGTCATATAGTTTAACCAGATCCATGGAGTCTGTTCAATAAAAAATGTCCAATTCGATTTGTGCCCGTAAACAATGGGTATAATTATTATATATACGACAGCATCAAGCAGAAATGATACAGTAATCCATAATACTATAAGTCGGTTTGTTTCTTTCAAAGTTTCAGATTCTTCACATTTTGTTTTCCAAAAGTAGAAGTAAAAGAGATATCCAAATATTATAGGCATCAATGTAAAAATCAAAATCCACATTAAATTAATATTAATGTAGTATGAAATGAAACCAACGATGGTTGCAATTAGATAACCAATAAAAAACAATTTGAGTGACATTTTAACATTCTTCATTTGATTCACTTTAAGGATTCGATTGATTTATCGATAGAATGCAGATTAAGAAATGCAGTAAGACTAAAAGACTATATTTTCATCCAAATAGCTGTCGCCACGATGGTATATAAAACAGTGGCATATACTCGTGCCATCCTATGAAGAATGAAAAAAAGATATGAATCGCAGGAGCCATAAGTATTGCCAACGGTGTGTAGCGTAAAATTTCGCGCCAGGACATTCTTAAAATAAGCGGTGGAATAAGATAAGTAAGAATAGCCGGAATGCTATAAAATATCCACCAGGGAAGACTTCTACTATAAGTTATCCGAGCAAATATCATTCCCCCTGCCGTAACAAGAATAGTCAGAAGAAGTATTTTTATAAAAGGACGAGGAGAACGATTTCGGATAGTAAAAGTAAGTACCGAATAATAAACGATCATCGCAGCAACCATGTACACTAAGAACTGATTCATTCCATGCATATCCACTTGTTTTACTTATGCAGAACTAATATCTATTATCCTTCAATATATCAAATATAAACAAATTGATTTAATTTCGATTAGTGAATAAACAACCGGCGATTATGGAACCCATTATTCAAGAGTTGGTCAGACTTATCACTGTTGACCGGTCATCCTTCACCGAACATACAATACAAAACAACAAGGATTTAACTCCAGATTTTGGTGGTCAGTCTGAAACGGCCGGCTATTGTTAAGGTCATTACATAAGCCAAATAATTTACGATAATTAATTTAACAGATTAGCTGGCACTTTTTTGTCTTCTTATCAGGCCTTCAAGATATCTTGATTTGAACTGCTGACTGGCAATGACCTGTTTAGCAGGAGGGAGCTTTAAAACAGCTCCCAGGACAGCGGCAAGAGCCCGGTGGCTCAACAAAACCTGATTATCAAAGATTAGGTTGTGCAATTTACCTCTTTCAATTGCCATCATCACTACTCGATGAACAGAATTCACAGGTGTGATTACCCGCTCGTTTCTGGATTTAAGCTCAATAGCATTTTTGTCACAACCCCTAAGACATACACCGCAACCCAGACAAATATCCTGTTCCAGCTTTGCTTTCTTTTTGTTCGGCCTGCCAGGATCATTTAAAGAAACCAGTGTCATGGCCTCAACAGGACAGAGCGAAACACATTTTCCGCACCCATTGCAATTTTCAACATGTATAAAGGGGATAAAATTGGTTGTATGAACAGGATGCAAAAACCCGAATCGCCTTGAAGCAATTAATGCTTCGCAGCAGCAACCACAACAATTGCAGATGAAGTTCACATTTTCCCTTACATTTTCGCCAAATTGCACCAAGTTCATATCCCTCGCTTTCTGTAAAAGATCCAACCCTTCTGAAGCATCTATTTTTCTGGCAATGCCATGGCGTATTAAAGAATCTGCACTGCCGTTGAATGTCATGCATATATCCAGCTCAGCATCACAATTCTTACCCAAATGTTTCATTTTATGGCGGCAATAACATATTCCGATTCCTCTGTGCGTAGCTGTTTTAATCACTTCCGAAGCTTTCTCATAATCAAGAACATGTAAGGAATTTTCTTCCTGCAGAACGGATTCGTTGACAAAGACCCTTCCCAACTGAGTCTCACCCTGAGCAAAAAGTTCTTTTATGAAATCCTCCTCAACATTCATATACTGGTAAAAAAGTTCTGACAGGGTTTTCTGATCTATATCATTCCTGTACCTCATCAAAGAGAACTCAAAGAAGCCGGCCATTGGCGGAGGCATGGAATAAACGACATCATCTTTGTCCTCAGCATCTACCAGGATACCACGATCTGCAAGATCATTAAGAATTGCATATGCTTCCACCTCCTTCATTTTCCAGATTCTTGCAGCTTTCCGTGCATTAAAAGGTTTGATTGGTAATAATGAAACAAGGCCTGCTTCTTTCTCAGAAAAAAGGATCCTAAGTATTTCAAAAAGCAGATCAGAAGGCGGTGCTCCCTGGGGAAACCTGTTAATCCTTTCAGTTAGTTTATAATAACTGTCCTGTTTGACAGTAATATGATGTGCCATTTCCTTATTGTTGTGATCTTTGATTAGGTGTCATTACATATTTTGTTTCTTTTAAAGATTTGCTTTTACTATATATTATTGACTTAATCAAAAATAGATATATTTATTTAATTGTAAAAGTTTGATGTCCTGATCATATTTGTCCAGTCTGTTAGCAATTAACACACATAACAAAACAACGATTATTTTACTCCGGATTTAGGTGGTCAATTTATTCCAGCCAAAGGTGGCCAAGACCAAAAGCCTTTTCGCATATAAATCCATCCATCAATTTCCTAATTTCCTTAAAAGATGGAGAATAAGAGAGCAACCCAAACCTCT
>PLML01000219.1 GCA_003141525.1 Bacteroidales bacterium | reverse complement strand
TATCAGAAGCATATACTTTAAGAGGGAACTATTATAGTGAAATCGGGAAACCAGAACAGGCTATTGAAGAATTTGATAAAGCCATAAAACTCAACCCAAACGATTGGATGGCTTACTATGAAAAAGGAGTATTCTATTCTAGTGACGACCTTGTTAAGTGTATTAATTACCGTCAAAAAGCTGCATCAATTAATCGTGGACAAGAATTCCCCTCTTTATTAGGGAGAATTGGTTATGCGTATTTTGATGCTGGATTTTCTGATAAATCTAAGAAATATTATCAGGACAAATTGAAATTGGATGGTGATTCATTGTCATATTATGATGCTTTAGCTGGGGATGAATACTTTCTTGCAAATTTCGCTAAATCTATTGAATATGGAAAGAAAGGTTATGCGATAGATTCAACTTCAGAGGACGTACTGAATTATTTAGGAGCAAATTACGAATGGATTGGTCAGTATGAAGAATCATTAAAATATTATAAAAAATATTATGAAAGATTGAAAGCTAAGGGAGAATTCTATACGGGCTTTATGCATCGTATAGGATATGATTACTGGCAAATTGGCAATAAAGAAGAGGCTGAATACTATTTCAATGGACAAATAAAATATTGTAACAAGTCGATTGAATTAAAGCGATCATCATATGGTCCATATGCATATTATGATCTTGCAGGTCTATATGCTTTCAAAGGAGAGAAGGATAAAGCATATAATAATTTAAGAGTTTTTAATCAAATCCAACGAGTACCCTTATGGATGGCAAATTTAATAAAAACAGACCCTTTATTCAATAGCATCAGAAATGAACCAGAGTTTCAACAGATTTTCAAGGATATTGAAGCAAAATACCAGGCAGAGCATGAAAGGGTAAGAAAATGGCTTGAAGAGCAAGGGATGCTTTTGTTTTTGTAACTTTATCATAATGAATAACTAACATGTCAAGCATAATACAAGGCTACGAATACGACATCTTCATCAGCTACCGCCACAACGATAACCGCTCAGGCTGGGTAACGGAGTTCGTTGCAGCATTGCAGGAGGAGCTTTCTGCCACCTTAAAGGAATCCGTCTCCGTTTACTTTGACACCAACCCCCACGACGGCTTGCTCGAAACCCATAACGTAGACAAGAGCCTTGAAGGTAAACTTAAGTGCTTGATTTTCATCCCCATCATCTCTCAAACCTATTGTGACCCAAAAAGTTTTGCCTGGCAACATGAGTTCGCTGCCTTTAATAAAATGGTAAAAGAAGATCAATTCGGAAGAGATATTAGACTTACCTTAGGAAATGTTGCCAGCAGAATATTGCCAGTTAAGATACATGATCTTGATCCGGAAGATAAGACACTTCTTGAGAATGAATTGGGTGGATTCATTAGGGGCATTGAGTTCATTTATAAAGAACCTGGCGTTAACAGACCTCTCAAATCTGAAGATAATGAAAAGAAAAACCTGAATGGCACGAAATATCTTAATCAGATTAACAAGGTTGCAAACGCTGTTAAAGAGATCATTACTGCATTAAAGAAACAGAGTCAGCACCCAGAAGAAGTTATAAAACAAGATTTTGAATTAAAACCTGCACCCAAAAAGAATCTGAGAACAAAAATCATTGCAGGAACTTTAATATTGCTTGCATTAGTTGTTATTGGCTATTTTTTTATTCCAAAACTATTCAAACCCGCAGAGCAGCTTGAAAAATCCATAGCAGTTTTACCCTTTATAAATGATAGCCAGAATGATTCTACCACCTACTTTATGGATGGTGTTATGGAAGAGATACTTACCAATCTGCAGACAGTTAAAGATCTCAGGGTTATTTCCCGCTCTTCTGTTGAACAATACAGAAAACAAAATAAATCCATTCCTGAAATCGCTAAAGAACAAGGTGTGAATTACATTTTAGTAGGTAGCGGACAGAAATCGGGAAATAAATTCCGCCTCAGGGTACAATTAATTAGGGCAGAAAAAGAAAGCCATCTCTGGGCAAAGTCTTATGAGCAGGAAAATCCAGAGGCTAAAGATTATTTCAGCATACAAAGCCAGATTGCTCAGGCAATAGCTACTCAATTAGAAGCAGTAATAACACCTCAGGAAAAACAGCTTATTGAGAAAATACACACTGCAAACTTGGGAGCTTACGATGCTTATCTAAAAGGTGAATTTTATCGTAAGATAGAGACTAAAAATGATCTGGAGACTTCAATGAGATATTTTAAGATTGCTCTTGAGAAAGATCCTGATTATACCTTAGCTTATTGTGGTATTGCTTATTTATATAAAGAATCTTTAGAAATGGGTTATTTATCTCCATCCGAGGGAATGCCCAAAGCGTATGCAGCATTAATGACTGCACAAAAACTCGATAGTACTCTTGCGGAGGTACATTATGGGCTTGCCATTTTTAAGACCTATTCAGAATGGGATTGGAAAGGTGGTGAATCTGAATTTAAAAAAGCTATCAGAATCAATCCCAATTATGCAGAAGCACTTGCATCTTACTCAGTTTTTCTTAATAGATTAGGACGTTCAGAAGAAGCAATGGAACAGATCAAGTTAGCACTTAAACTGACCCCATATGATCCAACGATAAAGGAAGCATATGGCTATATTTTATTAAAAGCGCACCGATATAACGAGGCTATCACTGTTGGTCGTGAAGCGCTTAAGATAGATTCCATCTCTGGAGTATTTGTTTTAGTAGCTGCCCTCCATTTGACTGGAAGACATGATGAAGCGTTGAAAATATGGAAGAAAGACTATTATATAGGATATCCAGGTTTTGTTCATGCTTTTGACCAGGGCTATGCTAAGGCAGGTTATATCGGTGCACTAAGCTTTGAAGCTGATACTCTTTTTGCGCAATCAAAAACTGCATATGTCAATCCAGGGGATATTGCCATACTTTATGTCTGTGCCGGTAATAAGAAGCGAGCTTTAGATTGCCTGGAACGTGCTTTCGAGGTGCATGACGTAAATTTGCTTTTTATTCCAATGCCAATATTTGACAGTCTGCGCAAAGAGCCTCGTTTTCAGGCTTTATGCAAGAAAATAAACCTTCCAATCAAATAGGTTTTTTAATTACTCAGGATACCAGGCAGAGCACGAAAGAGTCAGAAAATGGATGGAAGAAAATAAAATGTTATAAAAAATCACGAACTGCTATTAAAAGTTAAATATGCCAAGCATAATCCCAGGCTACGAATACGACATTTTCATCAGTTATCGCCAGAAAGATAACAAAGGCGNNATGATGGACTTTTAGAGACACATGATGTAGATGCCTCACTTAAAGAGAAACTCAAGTGTCTGGTTTTTATCCCAATAATTTCACGCACTTATTGCGATCCAAAATCATTTGCATGGGAACATGAGTTTAAAGCATTTGTCGAACAAGCCTCTCAAGATCGATTCGGATTGAAGGTAAAACTTCCTGGTGGTAATGTTTCAAACAGGATTCTTCCAATACAGATACACGACCTTACTTCTGAAGATAAAACCCTCCTTGAAAAAGAATTGGGAGGAGTACTCAGGTCGATTGAATTTATTTATAAAGAGCCAGGAGTAGACAAACCACTTGCCCCTGAAGATAATGAAAAGAAGAATTTAAACAATACCAAATACAGAATCCAAATAATAAAGGTAGCTCACGCAATTAAAGATATTGTCCTGGGACTGAAAACAGAACTTGATCCTTTGGTGAAAGGAACGCCTCCTCTCAAAGAACTATTGAATGAGGAGAAAAAAGAAGATAGCAGAAAGGGATTGATCAATAAGGGAATAATCGACCAGAAATCAAAGAAATGGATGATAATATTGCTTTTTGTGTTCTTGTGCATTGCAGGTGCATACGCAATATATAAAATCATAGATCGTAGTAAACAAACTCAAGACCTGACAAAGCTTGAAAAATCAATTGCAGTATTACCATTTAGAAATGACAGTCCGAATGATTCAACCACATATTTTATCAACGGCCTCATGGAGGAGATACTAAATAATCTGCAAAAGATCAAGGATTTCAGAGTTTTATCAAGGACATCTGTTGAACAATATAGAGGTGAAACTAAACTTTCTCTTCCTGAAATAGCAAAAAAACTGAATGTGAATTATGTTGTTGAGGGAAGTGGACAAAAATATGGTAATAAGACTGTTCTTCGGGTACAATTAATTACTGCTGATAATGAAAAACATCTCTGGGGTAAAACATATGAACAGGAAATACACGAAACCAGCGATATAATCAATATTCAAAGTCAAATTGCTCAGGCCATAGCAACAGAATTGAATGCAATTATAACCCCTGAAGAAAAACAACTAATTGAAAAAACACCAACAGCAAATCTTACAGCATATGATTTTTACCAGAGAGGAAGAGAAGAACATACAAAATATTGGATTAATAATAGTAATAAAGCAGTACTTCAAAAAGCCGAAGATCTCTATCGTAAAGCACTGAAATATGATTCAACTTTCGCTCGGGCATATACAGGTCTTGCAAGGGTATATTGGGACACACATTCTTCTGCTAAGGAATATTTCTCAGAAAATTATATGGATTCTGTGCTTATTCTAAGTGACATTGCGCTCTCTTTTGATAATAAATTAGCTGAAGCCCATGCAATCAGGGGAGATTATTATACATATAAAGGCGTTATTAATAAGGCAATTGATGAATATGATAAATCATTAAAATTAAATCCTAATTCCTGGGAAGTTTATTATGGCAAGGCGAAAATGTATGGTACTGGAGACCTTGTTAATTTGATTGATAATTATCAAAAAGCTGCGTCTCTTAATCATGGGATTGAACTACCAGGTTTGTTTAGAGATATTTCTTATGCATACGATAATGCGGGATTCAAAGATAAAGCCAGATCTTATAGCTTTGAAGCTTTTAAATTAGATGGTGATTCGGTTTCCTATTTAGATATGTTAGCTGAATTTGAAGAGAAAGATGAAAAGGCGATAAAATTTGAACTGAAGGCATATGCTATAGATTCAACTAGCCTTGAAATAGTGAATATGTTGGGAGACTATTATATGTCTCTTGATCAATTTAAAGAATCACTGAAATATTATAAGAAATATGACGAAATGTTAAAAGCTACCGGCACTTTTACTAATAATCAAATGCACAGAATTGGATATGCTTACTGGGTAAATGGATATAAAAAAGAAGCTGAAAATTATTTCGATAAACAATTGGAGTATTGTAAAAATGATCTTGAATTGAAACGACCATGGGGACAAAAATTATATCCATATTATGATATAGCAGCTATCTATGCTTTCAGAGGAGATAAAGAAAAAGCGTACGAGAATTTAAAGATATTTATTCAAAGGCAAGGGATGCCTTTATGGGCAGTTACATTTATCAAAACAGATCCATTATTTAACAGCATCAGGAATGAACCAGAGTTTCAGCAGATTGTAAAAGAAGTGGAATCAAAATACCAGGCAGAACATGAGAGAGTCAGAAAATGGCTGGAAGAGCAAGGGAAACTTTAGTTTTTATAACTTTATTATAATGAAGAGCTAAAATGGCAAGTATAATACCAGGCTACGAATACGACATCTTCATCAGCTACCGCCAGAAAGATAACAAAGGCGNNTCAGTGTTTATTTTGACATTAACCCTCATGATGGACTTTTAGAGACGCATGATGTAAATGCCTCACTGAAAGAGAAACTAAGGTGCCTGGTCTTTATTCCGATCATATCACAAACCTATTGCGACTCAAAAAGCTTTGCCTGGCAGCATGAACTTGTTGCCTTTAATAAAATGGCAAAGGAAGATCAATTTGGAAGAGATATCAGACTTACCAGCGGGAACGTAGCCAGTAGAGTATTACCTGTTAAGATCCATGACCTCGATGAGGAAGATAAAATCCTTCTCGAAAATGAATTGGGCGGAGTTTTACGATCGATTGAATTTATTTATAAGGCATCAGGAGTTAACCGTCCCCTAAAACCGAATGACGAACGGGCGGAAAATCTTAATCACACCTATTACCCCGACCAGATCAACAAGGTAGCAAATGCGGTAAAAGAAATAATTACCGCAATAAAAAAATATAATCAACAGGATAGAGAAGTTCCAAAAGTTGTTGCTAAACCAAAAACGGAAATCTCGAAAAATCTGAAAGCAAAAATCATAACTGGATCTTTATTAGTTCTGGTACTTATAGTATTGGGGTATTTCTTTATCCCTAAGCTATCTAAATCCTCTGCTTCGGTTGAGAAAACCATTGCTGTTCTTCCTTTCCGGAACCTGAGTAATGATTCGACTCAGTTATTCTTCTGTGATGGCTTTATGGAAGATATTATAAATAATCTTCAAAAAGTAAAAAGTTTTACGGTCAGGCCGAGAACATCTTCATATCAATACAGGGATACCAAAAAATCAACATCAACTATAGGGCGGGAGCTTAATGTAAATTATCTGGTTGGAGGGAGTGTAGGACGTGAAGGGAATAATTTAAAGATTCGTGTTACCCTGACTGATTCAAAAGCTGATAAGCAGATGTGGTCAAATGATTACCCCGGAGAAATGAATCAACTCTTATCTATGCAAAGTGAAATAGCTAAAGAAATTGCCTCAGAACTAAAAGCAGAACTCACACCTGAAGAGATAAAAAAGATTGAGAAAAAACCTACTGAAAATCCTGAAGCTTATAATTATTACCTTCAGGGGAACTACTATTATTGGAAAACCTATGGTTCGGGAGACAATAGTACTGCAATTGAATTATATGAAAAAGCAAAAAAGCTTGATCCCGGGTTTGCCTTAGCATATACCGGAATCGCAAAA
>PLML01000089.1 GCA_003141525.1 Bacteroidales bacterium | reverse complement strand
ACAAAATTATTTACACTCCCCTAAAACAAAAACTGGCTATTCTTCCCAGTAAGCTGCATCGGGAAGAGAACCATCCATTCTGTATCCTCCGTCCATTACCAGTACTTCTCCTGTCATGTATCTGCTGTCGTCGCTTGCAAGGAAGACAACGCCACGAGCTATCCATTCCGGTTTTGCGATTTCTTTCATTGGAACACGCTTAAATAGAGCATTAACAACAGATTTAGTATACATAGGAGTGGTTAGTTCACTATACGTTGCGCCTGGCTCGATGCAGTTGACATTTATCTTATACTGTGCAAGTTCTGTAGCAAGTGTGCGGCTAAAAGCTTCGATTGCTCCTTTGGCAGCAGTATAAGCAGAGCAATTTGGTTCACTTATCATGGCATGAATACTTGAAAAATTGACAATTTTACCGCCGTTCCCCTGTTTGATCATTTGCTTAGCTACTTCGCGGCAACACATCACTACACTTGTAGAATTGTTCCTCATAATAGATTCATATTCCTGAGTGCTCATTTCGATTACAGGCTTTTGCAAAATTTTGGCGGCATTATTTACAAGGATATCAATCCTCCCGAATTTTTCGATACTCTTGGCAACCAGATTCAAGACATCTTCTTCTTTGCTGACATCGGAAGGTACACATAGCACTTCAGTGCCGGTTGCTTTACTAATTTCAGCAGCTGAAATCTTACCTTTTTCTGGACGAAGCTCACCAATAACTACTTTGGCTCCTTCTTTAGCGAACTCAGAGGCTACAGAGTAACCAATACCGGCTCCACCGCCGGTTACTATCGCAATTTTGTTTTCAAGTAGATGTGCTTTTGCCATTTTTCCGTCAATTAAAGTTTATATTCTTTTGATCTATCATATAATTCAATATTAAAAACATTTTCATTATATTCTTATATATCAGATTTCGAAAAATTTCTGATTGAATGGGATAACACTTCCTTTGATTTCATTGGATCAAGACAAAATGATTTCAGAAAGTTTTTTGGGAAATGTAATTTCCCTTATTATTTTTCATACAATTGTTTTTATCAATTAAATTAATGTACTCATTAGAAAACATATCTATTTTTATAATATTTCTGTATGGTTTTCCAACTATAATGGCCGTCTAATCTGTACCCCGATTAACAATTGATTTTAACATAGTAAGTTAACAATAAACCCTTTAACAACAATTATAGATTCAGTTTTTCTAAAGTCTGAAAAATTAACCTCTATCTTTTTCTGTATACAATTATACACTTTTAATTTAAATAAATCAACTTAATCTTAATTATTTGTATACATTATTGGTAGTTTGTTTGATAATTGATTTTGCATTTGTCAAAGAATAATTTATGATTAAGCATTTAGAATGCCATATTATTCTATCCATCCCTTTTCTAGTTGATCTTTATTAATTCACGTTTTACTATGTTTCGCTGGCGTTGAATATTTACTGAGACCAAAATGGGTATCTGATAAAACCAGTAAAAAATTAAACTTAATATTTCTTATCGTTTTAAATCTCATTAATTTCATCATATTGTTAGTTGGAGCAGCCAGTAGTGTGTTGATTTGGCCTTCTACTGTGCCTTTCAATTTAATTTCTCAGCATCCTGTGATCATGTTTCTTAGGTGTGATATAAGTCCCTCTATTTCTGCTCTTGATCTACATCACTCTTATCGTTTCTTTTTCAGGTAATAGCTCTCTTTCTTGGGCACCTTTGGCATCACAATGTCTATTAACGGTATACCTTTTTTGACTTTATAACTTTTGTCAACAATCGTATTCTTGATCTTGCCTACAATTAATTTTTCTTCTTGTTTCAAATGTGGTTTTAATGTATTTAAGGCATGCGATATGAATGTTAATGGTTTTTCTAGTACAACCACATTCTACAGTAAGGTAATCATCAAAATAAACAGCATTTTTTAAAAAGCTCGATGGTACTTTTATAGGAAGGGAGAGGTAAGCCTCAAGAAAGGTTTTTTAATCTCCAAGGCAATAGATAAAGTCTCTGTAAGATTGTAAGTTCGCTCTCCTGGATCTGTCCCATGTACGGTACTTTGTAGTATTAAAATGATATCCCTCCTTCAGCAGATTGTTTAAATGATGTATAATCTGGTTTTCATATATTGGTCACAATTTGACAGCACTATTGAAGCAAACTGAAAGAAACTGCTTTCAGATATTCGTGGTTTTCACTGGATGACCTGTTACGGCGATTATCTCAGGGAGATAAACTACGCTTGTGGTAAGGTTCATGTTGAATTTGAAAACGTTTCAATATATAAAAGGCTTCGTAAGTTCTCACATTTCAGTTTGTGGAATTTTATATATTCTTCATTTTATTCATAATAACTGTTGGTTTTTGGAACTAACATATTGAAACAATAAATTATAGAGCAAAATATTTCCAATATTATTTTTACATTTCCGGGATTTGCTATGTTTAAGTTGCAGACGTCTCAACTTTAGAGGGCTAAACGATTTGATATTCTGCCAGATTCTGCTGTGTGAAAACTAAAGAATTTCTATAGGATTTCTTTTTTCTTTAGCTGGTTTTTTCCCTTTTAAACCTATAGTGTTCCTTTTCTGCTCAATAACTGTCTTCTATTCTTTTTGCCCTCTCTTTCCATCTGCCAATCTATTTATCACCACGGTTTATAGTCATATACTACTGAAGAGGCATTAACCTCTTTCCAATCCTTATCAGTAATTATTGATATGATTTTGATTTTTCTGTTTTTCCCCTCCAGTTCTGGGCCTTAAAATAACCTTGGACATTTGCTGAGTTATTGTCAGCTGAAAAAACCAGATTCATACAAAAATAAAAACAACAATTAAAAACCAAAAAGAGATTATTAATGTTAAATTAGTGGTTTACCAAATTGATCGGATTTCTATTGCAGGTTCAACAATAGATAATAAGAACTGTAACTACGAACCTATGAAACACGTTAAGTTATATTTTTTTCTATTTTTTGTTTACTGGGTCATTTATCCAGTTAAAGCAGAATTATTTGTTCCAAATAATAACCTTAAATTTTCCCATCTAGCCTACACTTGGGACGAAGCAATTCCTTTAGGGAATGGAATGCTTGGAGCGTTGATTTGGCAAAAAGGTGAGAACTTGAGATTCTCCTTAGACCGGGCTGATTTGTGGGATTTGCGACCGATGAAAAATTTTGATAAACCCGAATTTAAATTCAAATGGGTACAACAACAGGTACAAAATAACAATTATAAGGTTGTTCAGGACTTGTTTGATGTTCCTTATGACACATCACCAGCGCCATCAAAAATTCCTGGAGCAGCACTTGAGTTTGACACTAAAGACTTGGGGAAAATATTGCAGGTAAGCCTAGTGCTGAATAATGCCCTATGTGAAATAAAATGGGAAAATGGTGCAAGGCTATGGACCTTTGTTCATGCTTCCCAACCGGTTGGCTGGTTCCGATTTGAACAAGTCCCGAAAGATTTTGTTCCATCACTGGTTCCTCCTCTTTATAAGAAAGAAGGAGAAAACAGAACAGGCAACTCAATAACCAGCCAAGATTTGCAACGTCTTGGCTACGGATTGGGGAAAGTTATCAGTGAAGAAAACAAGTTGGTTTACAGGCAGAAAGGATGGAACGGTTTCGAATATGAAGTAGCAGTTGCCTGGAAATATTCCAGGAATATTCTCGAAGGAGTATGGACTATTACTTCTTCTTTTTCAGAAAATGTAGAGAAAAAAACAGCAGGTGGAAATGTTTCGGAATTAATAAAAAATACAAAATTCGAAACAGCGTTTCAATTGCACAAAAAGTGGTGGTCTAATTTCTGGTCCAAATCATCAATCAGCTTGCCAGATACAATACTTGAAAAACAGTGGTATCTAGAGCAATACAAGTTTGGATCAGCTGCCAGATCAAACACTCCTCCCATCTCTTTACAGGCTGTTTGGACTGCCGATAACGGGGAATTACCTCCCTGGAAAGGCGATTTTCACCACGACCTGAACACTCTCCTGAGCTATTGGCCAGCTTATTCAGCAAATCACCTAGATCTGGAGGAAGGTTTTCTGAACTGGCTTTGGAAAAACCGAGGAACCTTTAAAGAATATACAGAAACCTTCTTCGGATCATCCGGTTTGAATGTCCCGGGTGTAACTACACTTATCGGCAAACCTATGGGGGGATGGATTCAATATTCGCTTGGTCCGACGGTCGGATGTTGGCTTGCTCAACATTTTTACCTGCATTGGATTTATTCAAAAGATGAAGAATTTTTGCGCGAAAAAGCTTATCCATGGATCAAGGATGTTGCTATGTATTTAGAGGATATTTCCGTGAAAAATGGCAACGGAATGCGCAAACTGCCCATAAGTTCTAGCCCAGAAATTCACGACAATTCAATCAACGCCTGGTTTTCACAAACGACCAACTTCGATCTGGCCTTTATCAGATGGACGTTTGAAAAAGCGGCAGAAATGGCTGAAGTATTGGGGAAATGGGAAGAAGCTGGAAAATGGGAATCTGCTTTGCAGGAATGGCCTTCTTTTGCCTTGGACAGTGAGGGTGGACTGGCTTTGGCTCCTGGTTGTCCTTACGCAGAATCGCACCGTCACTTTTCACACCTAGTGGGTTGGCATCCTCTGGGATTGATTGACTGGTCAAATAACGAAAAGGATAAAAGAATAATTGAGGTAACTCTGAAAAACCTTGAAAAAGTTGGTCCGGATGGATGGTGTGGCTACACCTATAGTTGGCTTGGAAACCTCTATGCTCGTGCTTTTATGGGCGAAAAGGCAGCGGAAACCCTTCGAATTTTTTCAGAGAATTTTTGTCTTAGCAACAGTTTTCATGTAAATGGCGAACTGCACGACAAAGGATATTCAAAATTTAAGTATCATCCATTTACTCTAGAAGGGAACTTTGCGTTCGCGGCCGGAGTTCAGGAGATGCTTATTCAAAGTCATAATAGCATCATCCGGGTTTTCCCTGCAATTCCTTCCAATTGGAAGGATGTAAAATTTTCTACATTACGAACAGAAGGAGCTTTTCTAGTGTCGGCTCAAAAGAAAGGCGGCAAATTGAAAAAAGTAGAAATTTTTTCGGAAAAAGGTGGAATTTGTAAATTGAAGAATCCTTTTGGAGCTGACCATTATCGCCTAAAACATAGTTGGACTGGATCTATTAAAACTGATGGAGAAATAATCACCATGCAAATTCCGCGAGGTGAGAAAGTCGAATTTTTGAAATATTAACGTTAAAAAGAGAAATTTAGTTTATTTATATTCAGCTCTTTGGAGCCTTATCAAACCACAATGAATGAACATTCCGAAGCGGGCATTCTTCAACCATTCAAGACGTTCTTATTTTGATGTGAATGTCTGACACATCAGATTTGTAACAAATGATAAGCCTTACATGATTGAGGTCAGTTTCTTCACTTCGTTGTGTCTTATTAATGTTGTAAAGTTCATTTTATTTATTATTAAATTCTTTTATCGCATCAAACATCGCGATAATGTTTTGAGGAGGTACATCAGGAAGAATATTGTGAATAGTATTGAAAATATAACCTCCCCCTATTGAAAATATTTCAAGGCGCTCGAGCACCTGTACACGAATTTTTTCAGGGGTTCCTTCGTTCAGCATTCCTGCAGTCTCAACCCCGCCACCCCAGAAGGTGCAATTTTTTCCAAACTCCTTTTTCAGAAATATCGGATCCATCCCAAAAGCATTAGTCTGCACAGGATTGAATATTTCAATGCCTGCATCAATCAAATCCGGCATAAGCATTGAGATAGAGCCACAAGAATGGATGAAGGTATGCATCTGGCTATGAGACTTAACATAATCACATAAAATTTTATGCCGGGGCTTAAATAATTGTCTGTAAATCTCAGGTGCCATAAATGGTCCCTGCATCATTCCAAGATCATCTCCAAAACGAATAATATCAACAATATCACCAACTGAATTACAAACCTTTTCTAGAGTTGAAAGATGGCGCTTCATTAGCTCATCCAGAAGTTTCTCAACCTTGTATGGATCACAAATTAGATCCATCAGGAAATTATCCATTCTTCTCAGAAAAGTACCCCATTCAAAAAGGTTGCATCCACAAACGATCAGAAGTGCCTTGTCTGTTGTCCGTTTTAAAAGGAGTGTTTTTTCACGAAGTCTAGTCCAGAAATCCTTTTCCCCTGCATGGTCCCATGGACTATGGACATGTCTTGCCCACATAACGCGAAACATTTCAGCATCCAGATTTGCATAATTAGCCGGATATCCATCGATGTAAGGGAAATAAGTTTGGTCGAAAAAAGTACCTCCAACAGGCATTTTCGAAAGTACTCTTTTCCCGTCATCATCAAACGTAAGATATGAACCATCGGATTGAAAGAAAGGGTGAAACCATGTGGGATACATAGCATCGGCACCATTTGACATTTTAATTTGATACCAGTCAGTTGGTAGGTCGTTAAAGGTACGGCCAATGTCAAGAACATCCACACCAAACTTGTCAAGAATTGTTTGATCAGGTTGAGCAAGCTGCTGGACAATATCGTATATCTGTACAGGCAGATCATAACAACCAATATGTTTGATCAGGTTACTGTATGCTATAGCAGAAATACCTGAACTGGGAGTAGCACTCATGTCAATAGGGACCTTGTCAGGTTGATTATGGCCAATTGCTGCTAGTACTCTTTCTCGTGATTTCATTATTCGTGTTTTGTCTTTAGATTGAACCACTTATACCAATTATATACGATGAACAGATAATTATTAATAATGATATTACAATTAAAGCGCAAATTTTCAGAGGAGCCCCCTTCCATTCTTTCCTGTAGAGACCCCAGAGGGTAGCAAAGACTATTGTAAGTCCCATCAGAATTCCCCATGAAGTAAAAGTGAATGGTCCCATCTTACTTTTACCCATTCCATAAAGGATGAACTGGCTAAACCAAAGAAGCCCAGCAAGAAGTGCAAACAAATAGTTTATAAACAGGCTGTTAGATGAAGCTGCTTTGATATAGTTTCTAAATGATTTGTTCTTAATTCCAAGGTAAATACACCAGACAATAGTTGTGATGAATGTTCCTGAAAGAAGAACCAGCATCACAGGCATTGTAATGAAAAGAGGATTTATTCCATACTGCTGACCTATTTCAGCCATCGGAATTCCCTGCTCAAATCCGAGAGACATTGCAGATCCAGTAATGCCAACCAGTACTGCAGCTATAGCACCTTTTAAGAAATTAAATTCGCCTAGACCTACCTTTTTTTCAGTATCAAATTTTTTTCGATCTTTAAGATAGCCTACCCAACCCATGAGACCAATCCCTACAATAGCGATTAAAACTCCGATTATCAGAAGATTACCCCCTGAATTGTCCATCATTATTTTCAATCTTCCGTCAAGTATAGGGGGAATCAGTGTTCCAATAGCAAGCATAAGTCCAAGAGACAAAGCGTATCCCAAAGAGATACCTAAATATCTTAACGACAATCCAAAGGAAAGATTCCCAATCCCGTAAACCGCACCAAGAAAGAAAACTAACCAGAAAATTTTTGCCGGAACTACTTTGTACACATTTATAAATTCAGGTGAGAAAATTAAACATGCGGTTAAAGGAAAAATGATATATGCACCGAGGCTAAAAATCATCCAGTAAGACTCCCATTTCCAATCCATTATCTTACCAAAAGGGATAGCAAAACTTCCAGCGGAAAATGCACCTAAAGCAATTAGGATTAATCCGATAAATATATGCTGGTTCATTTTGGCAGTTCGGTTTTAGTTTGATAATTCAGGAAAAGAATTATGCTTCAACAGATTCCGTGCGATAGCATTAACAATCTTGTACAAGTATAATAAAAATCGCCCAATTATTACAATATTTATAATGTTTTAGCGATTATTCTTAATGGCTATGTTTAAATAAACAATTAATTTTTCAATCAATGCTTTAAAGAATCGAGAAGAATTAAATTTTGATTTTATTGTGGGAGAAGAAACCAACATTGTATTCGCTAATGATAAACACAGCATCAACAAGCTCTGTATCAAGGATCCAATGAGACCTTTCGATTCTAATTGCTTTCAGAGTCATTGATGCCACCCCTTATTACACAACGACTTACGGGTGAATTGGTAATCGACACAGCCATGGCCATAACAAAGATGCTATCACAGGTTAAAAAGCGTATTTTTTCATCAGAGATTTTAAATAAACTGAGACTGGATTTTTCCATCTTCCCATTTCTTGTCGAACCGGTACAGTTATTGGGAAATCAACTAAAGAGACAGCCGAAAAACTGGGTATAAATCCAGGTATAGCAGTGACAGCTGCTGGACATGATACCCAATTTGCTATCCTGGGTTCGAGGGGAGTGGTGAACAAAAGAGTACTAAGTTTGGGAACATGGGAAATTGTTATGGTACGGGCTAATGCTGCAATACTAAAGATTCCTTCGAAAGATTAAGGTGTTCCTATTGAACTAGATGCACAGCCGGACTTGATAAATATTGGAGTGCGATGGGCAGCTTCAGGAGTTCTGGAATGGTCAAGTCGCCTGCTTTATACGGATATTTCTGAATGGAGTTCACACTATTCAACTATGATCAATGATGCCTCTGAAATCCCGGCAGGAAGCAATGCTGTTTTAATCATTCCTGAATTGTTTCGTGAAGGGTTATCCGGAAAACAGGAAAACATTGGTGGACTCACGCACAAAACCACCCCTGCCAATATCTATTGGGCTAGCCTGGAAGCCCATTCGTATTATGTCCGTTATGGGATAGAAAAGTTACAGTGCGTGGGGAACTTTAAGGCAAGAAATTTAATCTGTGTAGGCGGGGAGCGAAAAACTCGCTGTGGAACCAAATATGAGCCGATATCATAGGCATCACGATAAAAACGCTGGAATTATAGGAAACCACCACCCTGGGTGCAGCACTGGTGGCACTTAAGGCATGGGAATATATAAAAGTATTGAGGAGGTTTTCAGTGCTATGGGAAGTAGCTTAGTGTAAAAACTGGAAAAAATAGTGGAAAATACAGAGAGTAATATTTAACTTTTGTTGAATCTATATTTAATTAGGAATAACGAACACCAATTAATGAATTATGATTTTTAAAGTACCTTTAATTAAATATTCAAAAGTTATTGATCCTTGTTCATTATTCAATTGATCATCTCTTAACTTACCTAATCTTGGCAATTACTGATTGCTTGAATCTGTATCCATTTAACCCAAAAAACATAATAAACGCAAAACAAAACAGTGGTACGATGAACCCGATGGCCATACCTGAGGTGTCCGCAATCCAACCCATGAAAGTAGGACATATTGCACCACCCGCCACCATCATTATCAATAAAGAGGATCCTTTCTTAGTCAGCCCACCGAGGTTCTTTATACCCAGGGCAAAAATTGTAGGAAACATAATCGACATGCAAAAGTAGCAAACATAAATCGCAACAATTGATATCCAGCCTAGTCCCGCAATCACAACTAACATCGCAACAACATTAATTGTTGCATACATGGCTAACATCCGACGGGGGTTAAACCATTTCATGAAAAGACTGCTTAAAAACCTCCCTGACATAAAAAAAATGAAGCCAAGTGATAGGAGATAAGCTGCCTTTTCATTGGAAATTTCTGATTTGGTTTCAGTTACATAATTTATGAAGAAACTATTAATGCCTGTTTGGGCAGCCACATACAAGAATTGTGCAAGTAATGCAAATTTGAAATGTCTGAATTTAAACAGGTCAAGAAATCTTCCTTTTTCGCCATGACTATTGTATTCCCCTTCATGGATATCCGGGAGTCTGGTGAATGCAAACAATAGGGCTATCAGCAACACCAATGAACCGATAATCATATAGGGTATCGCCATTGAAGCAAATTTGTTGGTTTCACCTTGAGCCGCAGTACCGAAAATCAATAATCCGCCTATACTTGGACCAAAGATCCAGCCTAGTCCATTGAACGATTGGGAAAAATTCAGTCGTTGCTCGGCCCTTTCAGGGGGACCTAGTGCCGACGAATATGGATTTGCAGCAGTCTCAAGCAGGGTGAGTCCACAAGCAATAACAAACAAACACAATAATGTAAACTCAAAGGTTTGAACATACGTGGCCGGCCAGAATAGAAAAGCCCCCACTGCGTATAAAAGTAAACCTGAAACAATACCACGCTTATATCCAAAACGATTCATTATAAATCCTGCCGGTATTGCCATTACCGCATATCCCCCATAGAGGGCAGCCTGGACCCACCCTGATTTTGATTTGGTGATCCCAAGGATTTCCTGGAAATGCTTATTCAGTACATCCAGAAGGCTGTGCGCAAATCCCCAAAGGAAGAATAAACTCGTTACCAGAATAAATGGCATTAAATAACTGATCCCATTTATACTTACCAGTGAGGAGGATTGTTTCCGGTTCATTTTATCATTGTTTTATTTTTATTTATATAGTACTCCATATGTCATGCATGCTCTGTAATCAGATCCTTCCTGATCCATACCAAAAGCGCTCCATGCACTTGGACGGAAAACATCCTTTTCTTCGATATTATGCATGCAAACAGGGATCCTTAGCATGGATGAAAGAGTCAGGAGATCAGCACCGATGTGGCCATAGCTGAAAGCTCCGTGGTTGGCTCCCCAGTTATACATTACAGAGTATACATCCTTGAAAGATCCTGCACCGTTAATACGAGGAACGAACCAGGTTGTAGGCCAGGTCTTATCAGTGCGGTCATCCAGTAGTTTGTGGATATCTTCCGGAATTTCCGCAGTCCAACCCTCTGCAAGCTGCAAAACAGGTCCTAATCCTTTAACCAGGTTTATACGCGACATAGTCACTGGCATGCCACCACGGGTAAGGAAGTTGGAGGAATAACCGCCACCCCGGAAGTATTCCTGAGACGCAGGGTACCATGTAGTAGTATTTAGACATTTTTTCACTTCCTGATCAGAAATTTCCCAGTAAGGTTTCATTGCAGGTTTATCTCCTATGGCCATTTGTCCATTTCCGTCAAGCGATGCTGATCCCGAATTGATAAGATGAATCATTCCCTGTGCAGCAATTCCTTTAAGAGTTTTTTCGGTCACGCGTTTCACTGCCTCGGGACTCCAATAAGTACGAACGTCAGCAAATACCTGAGCCGTATTGGAAAGCAGGTGCCCAAATAACATAGCCACACCATTGAGACAGTCGTTTTCAGTGGCCACCAGAAAAGCCTGGCGTATACCGTTCCAATCGAAAGATGAGTTCAATATTGCTTCGGAAAAATCGCCGTTTGGCATATGATCGGTCCATTGCCTTTGGCCCTGAAATCCGGAAACTATAGCGTTGTGTCCCAGAGCCTCCTCACCAAATCCCATTTTAGCGAGTTTTGGATTTCCGATCATAAGATCACGAATAATTAATGTCATTTTAACTACATATTCCCAGATTTCATCTTTTCTGGCCCTGTTCATTTGCGACGAAGGGGCATTTTGATCACTACCCTCTTTGCAATTGACTTTGGTCCAAGTCATGGCTTTGATAAATTCATCTTTATCAAAAATATTTTCGTTTACTCTACGGTTAATTTCACTCATATCAACGTACTCATTACGCATACCAAGGTAGGTCTGGAAAAAATCAGCATCTACGATAGAACCTGCAATACCCATTGATACCGAACCGATTGAAAGGTAGGATTTACCCCTAATTGTGGCTACAGCAATTCCGGCTTTGGTAAATCGGAGCAGCTTTTCTTTTACATCGGCAGGAATATTAGTATCGGTTGAGTCCTGAACATCGTGTCCATAAATACTGAAAGCTGGTAGTCCTTTTTGGTTATGTCCGGCAAGGGCAGCAGCCAGATATACTGCGCCAGGACGTTCAGTACCGTTAAAGCCCCAAATAGCTTTTGGAAGAGTAGGGTTCATATCGATAGTTTCGCTGCCGTAACACCAGCAGGGTGTAACGGTAATGGACACACCAACACCTTCACGTTCAAATTTTTCAGCCGTCACTGCGGCTTCTGCCACTCCGCCAATGCAGGAGTCGGCGATGACACATTCAACAAGGCTTCCATCAGCATGTCGAAGTTCACTGGTGATAAGCGCCGCAACCCGCATGGCCATGGCCATTGTCTGGCCTTCAAGTGATTCACGAACTCCGCCAAGACGTCCATCAATTGCAGGGCGGATTCCAACTTTTGGTAAAGTACCTCTTAATCTGTTCATTTTATTTTGCTTTTTAAGTGACTATTTAAATTTTCTGCTATAGGGAACCACGCACAATCATTTGTGCCGGAATAACATCGTACACTTTTTGCCTTGTTCTTACAAATTCTGCTGCTTTTTGTCCCATTGCCGCAAAATCAGTGGAGATAACAGTTATGCCATTTTCAATAATTTCGTACATGGGAGTATCGTTATATGCAATTAGTCCTACATCTGTCCCGATTCGGAGTTTTTCAACCTTACAGCGCTTTACTAAATCAACCAGATCTTTTTGTTCTATAACCAAATATGCGGTATCTGGACATATTTTGCATTCCTGCAATGTTGTGGTCACAAGTGCATCCAGCTGATTATCTTTAGCAAATTTTTTAAAGTATTTAATGAGAATTTTTGGATGTTCAGATTCATCAGGAAGGTGTAAAACAAACTTGCGGTATTTTTTTATTAACCCAAGATTCTTCACCAGACAAGCATAGACTGATTTCCCGAAATCCTGACAAATATATGAGTACCCGTTTTTATCGAAATCACCCAAGTCGAGCAGCAATAACCTGGAAGGTTCAATCTTGCGCAAAGATTCATGAAACGATTCATTACTGAAATTCATGATTACATAACTATTGTAGCGACCCAAACTATCATGAATGACTGTTTCAAATAGCCTTTCATTATAAAAGTGAAAAACAA
>PLML01000025.1 GCA_003141525.1 Bacteroidales bacterium | reverse complement strand
CCACTTGGCGGAGAGCTCGGCGAAGCCAATGCGCTCGCGGGGATTCAAATGCTATAGTCACATACGTTTTCTCTGCAGGATTACTAAGATATTCATCAATCCATGACATTATTTATTCAATAACTTCAATTCTGTTTTGGAACAATCCACGTCCTTTTATCCGTATCATTCCATCTGGACTAAAATGAAATTCTGGCGTATTCTCAGTAGGTAATATATGAAGTTCACCTAACGTCATTTCTTTAAATAAAAAAAGATTTCCCCGATTCCAAGATGCAATTTAATAATAATTCAGCAATAAGAAGGATTTGGCATTTTATTAAGCAAAACGCCTGGATTTCTCCAGGCGCATCGCTGGGTCGGTCTCGTGCTACCCGCCCCGGTCATACTATTAACAGAGCTAAATTATGAAGATACTAAATACGAAGCAAATAATAAATACTGTTCTTTTTATGGTATTGCCGTCTTAAATATTCGATTCCCTGGAGTGTCATGGCTTCAGTTTTTTATACAACGAACTGAAAAAGCTGAAGGTCTATAATCGCTGCCCTGAATCAGGTCAGCATTACCACCATATTCACCATTTTGTATAGAAAAATCCCAAAGAGAAGATATACCACTGGAACTCCACCAGACACCTGTATAACCAATATTAGAAAATGAACCATCAGGATTTCTCATTCCGCCGGGGAATCCATTAAACCCACTAGCGTTATTAAACCGAGGGTTTTTACCAACCGAACCATTGGGGATTGGGAGATAACCGCCGTGAAGATTTGAGATGAGTTGCGGAACGTTCCATCCTGTTTTTGATGCTAAAGACTTTCCTATTGCCCCCAATTCGCCTTGATAATTGAAATCATTAACTGTTAAATAGTCTTTCAACGAGACCCATTCATCAACTGTAGGCATATGCCAGCCTGCAGGACAAATGTTTCCTGTATTTACAGCAAATCCATTGTATAATGCCCCATAAGGATCTTTGAATGTCTCTTTGCTATTATCATACCATGCGAAGGCTGGGATGCTATCCCATCTCATAGAAATATCACTGCCATCATTGTATTTCGTTGTCCTCAGATTTTCTTCCATCCATGTCTGATTACCTATTGCTACGGTATGGTAGTTATTCTTATCCTCATCAATAACAGGAATGAGATCGAATGCAATAGTTTTAGTTTTATCAGGAATATCTGTCATTATGTTTCTGTAGTTCCCTGTTGAAGCTGTAAATTTCAGCCTGTCACCATCTGTATAGACCATATCTATCGTTTGGCTTAACTCTGACCCTTTAGAAACACCTAGCTCCTTTCTGGCAATGGATTGGTTACTGCTGATCTTTTCAATATTCATTGATCCACCGGAACCATTGCATATTAGTTTTCCTGAGAACTTATAACTATCACCAAGAATGTTTACTATATAAAACCCTTTCCCGGCTCCTGATAATTTAAATATCTGATCGGAGTTATCCAGATAACTTTGTAGCTGTGAACACAATTTCCCATTCATGTCAAATACGGAAATAACTGCATTGCCTGCCGTCAGTGGAACAAACTCCAATGTTGAGCTACTAACCATAGGATTGGGATAAATTTTCATTCCTTTTTCAAGGCGGGTATCAATTATGCCGGTGCTAATGTTTGCATGCAGATGTAAAATGTTTATACCGCTCAAGATGAGAGAATCACCAGTTGTCAGGTTCTTCACCTGAACAATGTCCACAGGTATGTTTGTCCCTGTAAAATTGATCAGGTAGTTCTGAGCATTTGCTTTAAGAACTACTAAAAAAGCTAAAGTGAGTAATAGTGATTTCATTGATTAATAAAAAATTATTTTGCTAAATTGAAACCTTTTAAAATAAAATGTGTTACACAATTTTAATATTTAATTACATAATTCACAGATTAAGTGAACTATAGAGACTATCACTTCTTTTACTTTTTCAATTGGTTCATCAATACTTTTCGTGCCAATTTGGTAAGATACGGGTCAGCCTGACGCTCCCATAAGTGGAAAATTTCTTTTGTCATATATTCTGAGAAATCACCAATAAATTTCTCTCTCAACTATTTGAATTAAGTGGAAAGAAGTCAATGCCCGTTATACAATCGAAAACAAATGGCCGAAAAATGTTGAGAAGGAATGCCATCTTATCTTATGAAAGTCTTGCGACTTACTCACATAATAAATTGTTCACAAAAGAACCGGGATAGTATTAATTTATGTTCTTTTAGAATATTGTATATTTACATCTTAGGCGGTACATTCAATATGATTCCACTTAACACGAGAGGAATACTCCATCCACACGGAGAAATGCAGCAAACCTTCGCTACCGCCTTTGCTACATCCTTCGCTAAAGCTACGGAGGTCAAAGAAAGCTTCGGTGGTCAAAGAAAGCTTCGGTTTACAAAGCGAGACAAAATGTACCGCCTTCTTTATTTCATTTAATAAGAGAGAATGTTCAGGCTGACAGTGGTTTAAAAGTTTAATTCTTTTCCACAATGTGGACAGAAATATGACTTCTTTTCGTTTTTAGATTTGTTTATCTTTTCAATAAATCCTGCACTTATAATTCCAGTTGGTAATGCTATTAATCCTATTCCTAGAAATGCAACTATTCCGCTAATAATTTTCCCTAAAGTTGTGATAGGATATATGTCACCATAACCAGAAGTAGTCATAGTTGCAACCGCCCACCATATTGATGCAAAGATATTAGGGAATTTATCGGGTTGTGCGGGGTTTTCTACACTGAACATTACAAATCCAGAGACAAGGAGAAAGAGACCAGCAACGAAAAAAGTCATACCAAGTTCAGCTCTTTTTTCTTTTAAAACCTCTCGAATAAGTTTAAGGGTTGAATTGTATCTGCTAATTTTTAGTACTCTGAAGAACCGGATTAACCTAATTAGCCTGAGGAATCTTAGATCAACTTTAATGATAAATGGTATATAGAAGGGGAGTATTGCTAAGAGGTCAATTATACCAAAAGGTGAAAAAATGAACTTTGCAGCAGAAGCCATTTTGCTTTTTGCTGGATGTGTTATATCTGAAACGTATATTCTTAAGATGAATTCTATAGTGAAAATTCCTATTGAAACCAACTCAAATTTCCTTAACATGACCCTCAGTGGTTCCGATAATCCAGTCAGAGTATCTAATCCTATAGCAACTACATTCAAGATAATGAGTACGATTATAAAATAATCGAACAATAAGTTTATTTTAGAGCCATGAGAACCTTTTTCGACGAGGTTGTAGATTTTTTGCTTTATCATGATAAATAAATAGTTACTCAACTAGAAATACCCGATCCTCTTCAATCTTTGCAAAGCCGCGTTGTACAGCCTTACTTATTCCTTCAATCATAGATGATTCAACATTACCACCAATACGATTGAAACCAAATATCCGAGCAGCTTCTTTAATAAGATCTGATCTATCGAGACTTATCATATTTTCAAGAATTTCATGTATTGCATTTGATACTTCTTCTGGCGAAATATCAGAAGCATCACGTCTCTGAGATTCAAGTTCAGAAATACGGTATTGAAAATAGGATTCAGGGCTTTGATTTGCATTCCAATAAAATCTTCTTTCTCCACCGGTAAATTTTATATCCATTTGCTTAAAAAGCGAATTGAAATAAGCATCAATTCTTGAACCAAGACGACTAATAGACCAAGTAGCCAACACTCTGCGACATAATAATTCTTTGCTTATTGGGGCTTCTGTTTGGAGAATTGAAAGAACATCATTACTTACTGTTTCTTTAAAGTGAGGTAAGTTTAGCATATCAGATTGAGGAGTAAAACTATGCACTGGTAGGCTGAGTAGAATGTAATTAGCTTTATATTTTGATTTTTGAGAAATGTTATCATTAACAATAGCCTGATAGTTAGGTGTTTGAGATTCACTATTTTCTATAACTTGTTGAGTCTCTACTTCAAGGGGCGTTGTATCATTATTGCTTACGTTCTGAATTGCCTGTTTTATTTCCTTTAATACTTTATCCTTATTATCCCACCAGTCGCAAGACCAGACTTTATGAATGTTCCACCCTAATAGGTTGAGCACTTCTGACTGAATTATTTCCCTGTCTTTAGCGGTTTTTAAATCTCTATAACTCTGACCATCGCATAACACTCCAAGTTGATATTCTGATGGAACGTTAGGATTTGTTATTCCAAGATCAATTTTAAAGCCCGAACTACCTATATTTGTTAGTACGTTAAACCCATCTTCTCGAAGGCTTTTTGCTAATTGTTCAGTAAAACCAGATCCTTGCGTTTTACCATTCTTATTAACTATTGACAATGAGTTTTTCCCTTTTTCAGCAAACTCAAGAAATGCTTTGAACGCAGCTACTCCTAATGATGATGTGCGAGTAATATCTATTTGTTCAGCTTTTAGTGTAGAAAAGACTATCATTTCATATCTAGCGCGCGAGACTGCAACATTTAGTCGGCGCCATCCTCCCTCTCTGTTCAAGGGACCAAAGTTAAGATTGACTTTGTTTTCTTTATCTGGGCCATATCCAACTGAGAATAAAACCACATCTCGTTCGTCGCCTTGAACATTTTCGAGGTTTTTAATGAATATTGGTTCAAGTGCTTCTGTTGCAATTATTTCTAAATCTGGTCTTTGTTTGAATGCTTCCGTCAACATGTCATCTATCAGGATCTGCTGAACTGAGCTGAATGTAACTACTCCAATACTCTTCTTTGAAAGAATAGGGTCAGAAAGTCTTTTTAATATTTCCTCAATTACAGTTTTGGCCTCAAAACTGTTCTGACGAGTTCTACCTCGGTCATAATATCCTGGAATATGATTGAATTTAACTTTGGTTATCAGGTCGTCAGGTGAAGGGAAAGTCAATAAGGTATTATCGTAAAACTGAGAATTACTGAAAATAATAAGACTTTCATGTTTACTTCGATAATGCCAAAGTAAATGTTTTGAGGGTAGAGACAATGCAAGGCAGTCATCCAAGATACTCTCCATATCTTCCTTTTCTATATTTTCCTCATCTATATTGTTTGTTGAAAAGAAATTGGTTGGCGGCATTTGCTTCGGATCGCCGACTACAATTAAATTATTTCCTCGGGCAATAGCGCCAACAGCTTCACTTGTTGGCATCTGAGAGGCTTCGTCAAAAATAATTAAGTCAAATTTAAAATTATTAACATCTATGTATTGTGCCACAGATATGGGACTCATTAACATACATGGACAAATTCGTGTAATTAGAGTAGGAATTGTATCAAATAATTTTCGAATACTCATACCCCTTCCTCCATTCCGAATATTACGCTGTAAAATTCCAATCTCAGAACTTTGTGCAGCCTCCTGACTGAAAAAAGGAACCTTAGATGCTAGTTTCTCATACAATTCATCTTTTGTGAGCTTTTCAAAATCCTTGCTGAACTGACGATATTTCCGAATCTTATCTTCAAAAAGTTTTCCATTAAAGGAAGATAATTGATCATCCTGTTCGATTATATACTCAGCACAGTTTTGAAACAAGTTTTTAATAAAAAAGGATACAATATCTCCTCCTTTAATGTTCCCTTTTTCGAAATGATGAACAAGCTGGTCTAAACCCGCTTTTTTGACTTTATTTTTTATTTGATTCCAGCCAACCCAATCACGTAATGACTCAATGCCCACTTTCCAATTATTACAATGTTGTAGAAGATTTTCGACAAAGATTTCATTAATAAGTTCAAGCCTCTCAAAGTCAATAATTAGAAGATCAGATAGTTTATTTTCAACTTCAAGAATATGTTTAAGACAATCCTGATAGTTTATAAGTGTGGATTTGTGCACTGAAAGGAACGCTTTGTGGCCTTCTTTAAGGTTTATATAAAGAGCTTGTCTTAACGTTGTGACGTTTACAGAATCACCAGTAAATGATAACAATGAATTATTAAGATTCAAGACATCGTTACAAACGTTCTTAATTTCTGACCAGTCTCCGTCTCCTTCTTGCCATCTTAAGCCTAGAATAGGAGCAATGAAGGCACTATGAATATTGATCTGATTTTGTTCTTTCTTATATTCAATTATATCATTAAATATTGTTTCTATGCTCGTCTTGTCGAACTTCTTGTTTAATGAAAGATTCTTCAAGAAGTTGATTATTTTATTTTGACCTAGAAATTTAGGGATAAACCATTTTCCTAAAGTATCACGCCATTCAGCTTGAATCCTTTCTATATCTATATCTAAAATGTCCCTTTTGAAAGTTTTAAGTAATGATTCTCTAATTCTGTTACGATTGATCCCATTTTGAGAGATATTAACTATCACTCTCAGAGATTCATCGAGATTATTTAAGTTTAAAAGTGATGATGGTATATCTTGTGCGGAAACCAATAGTCTGCAAATCTCATTCACAGCATTGACCTGAGATCTGTGTTTTAATGGTGAGTTATAATTAAATAAATTACAAACCTCAACCAAACTATTTTTCAACACTTTTAGGGCTTCTAAGTACTCTATAATTACTACACTTGCTGTCGTTTTGGTTTGCGATGAATACGATTCTGTATTAATTTCTTTTAATAAATGATTATGTGGTTCACCGCACATTATTCCTGCGGCTTTTAATTCTTCGGCAAGTTCTGTCCATATTCTAACTTGTTCTTTGGTTAGGGAAGCGATTATCCCTTTTTCAAACTTTATATTAGAAGGATATTCCGGAAAAGTAGAATACCCGGAAAATGCCTCAAACAAAGAAAATCCAAATGGATACTTTTTATGTAGAGCTTTGACATATCCGTTAAGTTCTTTTCTAACCTGAAATATTCTTTCTGCTTCAGAATTGAAGTCTTCAGGTGGCGCTTTACGAAAGATTTCAGTCGTTCTTTTCAATTGTTCCAACAAAGCCGACTTTTTGGATTTTCTGGAATGCAATTCCAGACAGAATGGAGCAATACCAATAGCTTCGAGCCTCCTTTGAACAACTGAAAGAGCTGCCAATTTTTCGGCTGCGAACAGGACTTTTTTGCCATTATATAGCGCATTAGCAATGATATTGGTAATTGTTTGGGATTTTCCAGTACCAGGAGGACCATGTAAAATGAAACTTTTGCTTTGGCCAGCTGCACTAATTGCCTCAAACTGAGAAGAATCAGCATTAATAGGCAAAATAATATCTGTTGGATGATATTTCACATCTAAGTCTTCAGAAGAAAATTGATTTAATTCGACATCCCATTGTGCATTGCCTGAAATAAGGCTCGAAACAATTTTGTTTTGAACTAATTTATCAGAATTGTTGTGGATGTCATTCCACATTATGAACTTGTTAAATGAAAATATACCCAGTATAGCTTGTTCTTCAATATCCCATCGGTTTTGAACCATGATGGCTTGTCTAATTATGTTAAAAATTCTTTTAACATCTACTCCGCTTTCATCTATCGGCAATGGATCAAGACCTGGAATGTTTATTTTAAAATCCTGCCTAAGCATCTCAAGAAGCGTGATATTCATCAATGTATCTTCTTCTCTGCTTCGAATAATAAATCCTTTAAGCGCTGATTTTCTTATAATATCTACAGGTAATAGCAACAATGGGGAAAATCTTGGTTGTTCGCTAACTGATGTTTCATACCACTTTAAAAGTCCTAAACATAAATACAAAGTATTTGCCCCATTTTCTTCCATTGACAATTTGGACGATCTATAGACGTTTGTAAGGCCTTTAACAAGATCTACTTCAGTAAGATAAGTCCTAAGTCGCCGTTGCGTTAACTCGTTTTTAACTAAATCAATTATTGGATCTGTCTGATTTAAAGCTTGATAAACTCCAGCCATCCTTAAGGGATTTTCCCAGTCAGTAGGCTTTGGTAATAATTGAAACTCTTCCCCGGCGGCTAGTGCATCCTCAAGTTTGTTAAGACTAACTGAAATTAATTGAATAGTACTTCTTGTTATTCTGGTATTCAGCAAATTATTACGGAGGCTGAGATCTAAAAGTTTACGTTCCCAGAGCTGTTGTTTTGAAAACTCTTTTTCCTTTTGATCCAAATTGTTATCAGAGAATATTTCTTCTGGTACAGTGCTGAAAGTAACAGACTTCTGTTCAATATTAAATTCCCATCCAAGATCGGTTTTGATTCTTTGTGGAAGCGGTCTAATGCCTGCAAACCTGGATCTTTTTACATCAACAAATAATATAAAATCTTCACTTTTTGCTAAATGGTAATTAGCAGATTTAACTGCATCATCATAGGCATTTGTATTTCCAAAATTCATACAAGTTGCTTCTACTAATAGAATCTCATTAATCCCATCTGCTATCCTTTTTGATAAGAGGGTAGGATCATCATTAATGCTATCAGGAAAAGAATCATCAATAAGCCACCCACCTGCAAAGGCATGTCCTTTAATAAATACAATAATTGAATTAATTCCTATTGCTTCCAGGCAAGAAGTATAGATTAAAGACAAATCAAGACAGGTGCCTAGTTTGTGATTCAATAACATATCAATCATCCTGATCCTTTGTCCAGAATCTTCGAAGCTTGCGGGTGAAGTGCAATATACTATACCTAGTTCTCTGACTGATTCAAACACTGCAGCCATTTGTTTTTTGACACGATCGGGATTTCTACTTTGATATTCATCGAGGGATGGATTACCTGTCCACTTATTTAAAATTTCAGAGGCTCTTGAAATAATTTTGGATATCTGTGGATTATTGGGGGTAATAAATGAGGAAATTGTCTCAGGCAAAATGGAAAGTCCTTGCCATTGATCAAACGCTAAAACATCAATTAAATAATCATTTTTTAAAAGAACGATATCTTCACTTTGAATGGTAAGTTTTATTGAACCAGATATTCTCTCAGTAAGTTCAGAAAGAAACTTTGGTGAAAGTCTCAGATCAAAATTATTTATCTGAAGTGATTCACCGGCTTTAAGTAACAATATTTTTGTTGATACGGGATTCCCAAACTCAGGTTCAAAATTTAAAACAACATTAATATTTAGAATATCATTTTCTGTTGAATTATTGATAAGGAATTTTCGAATTACAGGTATGTGATTCTGTTGCATTGCAAAACTAATTACCTGAGAATAGATGAAATCAACTTTTAGATCTTGCTGAAGTTGCGTTTCCATATTTAGGTTATAATGAATGAATTTGTGAACCGGAATAAAATTTGTTTTATGGTACTTAGCTAAATACCAGATGAGTCTAGTTGTTTTATTTGCTAATTGCTTTAAGTACCCAGTCCTCACTGATTAAAACATCTTTCATAAGTAATTGATACGGAAACTGCTTATGTCTGGTGTTTTTAAATCCACTAAGTATATTTGCTAAAGTTTGAGCGGTTATCAAGGATAAGTTTAGTTCAAATTCCTCACGGCAATCTTTTTCAAAATCTTCGCTGAACTCCGGTGCTATAAGTAAGCTTTTTATCACACGGTACCCTTTAGACTTAGCAACTTCGATATAAGCCTTAATTTGTCTCGAGACTGATGAGAACTTATTGTAACCCGAGTCCTTAACTGTCTTACATTCAACAAGAATTAACTCATTATTACCTATGTTAATCAGTATATCAATCTTGTTTTTAGCATTATTAAGAGATTTTCTCAGTTTATCGTCAACTGGTAATCCTAATTTTTCAAAAATAGATTTTGTAACATCCTCAAATTTAATCCCCATGTCACCTTCTTTAATAACAATACCATTGGATTTCAAACCATTAATATCTCTATAAGCTATGAGACTATAATTTTCGATATATAGGTTTTCCGCATCCTTATACTTTTCCAACACATTACCAGAAAGATTCCCACGCACTTTTATTGACATTTTCTCACAAAAATCTTTGATCTTATGCTCAGGTACAAGATCAAGGATATCCTTAGGTTTGATATTATAATCAAGTAGATATGAACTATTTAAGACTTCATCGTCTTGCAAATCAAACTCTTGTTTAATATAGACCTTTGTGTCAGGGATCAAAGCATCAAGGTCAACCAAGAGCTTATCATAACCATCAATTGAGATACTGATATTGTCATCTTTATCCACTTGTTCGAAATAGGCAATTAGGTTTTGTACTTTTTCATCCAGGGTATTCCCTTTAATTTGAGTAATACAGAGCCCTTTTTCAATCAGTTCATTAACAATAATTTTTTTCTCAGAAATCTTCGTATTTTCTTTAAAGATTCCCTCCATCAATATTGATCTAAAATTAATTCCTTCTTTTATTATTGCATTTATTTTTCTGTCAATTGGTATTTTCCAGTCAATGTTATGTTTTCGACATAGGTAGTTTAGTTGTGGTTCCTTTAGTTGGTTAAGAACCCGACGGAAATATTTATTCGCAACTTCTTTGCCTCTAATTTTCCTAAGTACTCTAACTATCTCGTCTGCGATATAAACTTTTAGAGTATTCTTTGAGTAGAAGAGAATTCCTATATTTTTCAAATCATTAATTATCTGCTCGATGTCAAGTTTTTCGATATTTATTACTGAATAATTTATAAGTTTAATCTCTTCTTGAGAAAGTTCAAGAGTGTTGGAGAGAGTAAGAAGGATAGTTTGTTCTTCCCATGTTATTTTCAAATCCTGGTTTCTTTCCTGATCATTTGTATATGCAGTCTTAACACAGTTTTTATAAATCCTGTAATCTCTTTGTCTGTTTAAATCAATTGAGGATTTATCTGATTCCAGATCAGCTTGAAATTCCTGAATTTTGAACTTCAATGATTTAATTTCTTCTTCGTACAATTTATTGAACCAATCTCTTGAAATAATGCAATTCCCATCTCTAATTAAAATGTCAATAAGAATATCAAGTTGAGAATCAACTTCACTAAACTTGGATTTAATATATTCAGTGAACTCATCTTCAACTAAGTGAAAGACATTAACAATGTTTAGGTTGTCGACTTTCTTTAAGTCTTTATCGCTATTAATCAGAATTTTATCTATCTCATCAGTTTTTTTAGGAGGAGTCTCAATAATACCAGTGATTACTTTAAGAAATTGATTCTTTTCAAAGGCATTCAATTGGCCTAAAATCTTTTCGAGTTTCATAGCATTTTTTTTAAGGTTATAGTAAAGTTAATCAATTATTTTAAAATGGAATTGGAAGAAATTGTTGGTCGCCAGCCCGATTTACTTTGTCTCGGCAGCAGGATCAGTCCGAGTGACACGAGATTTGATAAGTTGAGATGATTTTACTCGCATAGACTTTTGGAGCTGAATGAGAATCTGTCCGGGCTGCCGAAGCCAATTATTTAAACCGTCTAAGTCAGCTACCGTTTTTTTTCCTCTTTATTAGAACCTTTCTTACGAGTTTATGGCTTCGTAAATATTTTAAGACTTTTATGTTTTCCCACATGATCAATTTATCATTAAAGCGTTTGATGGCTCTTATATCTCCATCTTGTGAAATTACAAAGCCCAATGAATCTGGATTGTTCCAACAATAGGAGAACATTGATCTATGTCTAGTTCCAAAGTGATTAGATTCTATAGGATCCAGCTTTGATTCATTAATTTTTGAAGTATTAGAGCAATAAACATACTTCGGGAAGTCCCGTAATTCGATTACTACTCCAAAGCCCTGAACTATTAACTCAGGTTTAAATAAAATGAGCCCATCAACACAACTTAATGAAGATATAAATCTTAATACTCCTTTAATTTCATCAGTTGTATCAATCTTATCATAATCTGAAATAGATTCATCAAGATAAAGTGCAGTTGGCATATTTTTTTTTGAAGACTCTAAATATTTATCATGGATTTCTTGATTAAAATAGTAATTTGAAATAGTACTTATAGAGTTATCGATTATTGCATTAAAAAGACGATCATAATTTATTGCGTGTTTGACTTTAAGATCAGATCCGATGTTTGTAGAGATTAATATCGCACCGCCATGTTGATAATTTTGAATTCTAAGTAATATTCTCGACAGTGATTCTTTATATGAATCTTCAACATGCTTGTTCCAATCAATTACCTCATCTTCAGGAAATGTTCCTTTTAAATGCTTTGCAATAGCTCTTTTGTATACGAGGGAATTTTCATTCAATAATTCAGAGATTGGACCAAACTTAAATACATCAATATAATTGCTTATGAGATGATTCTGTTTAAGATTAGCAATTAATTCATAGTCAAACATGACAACTAAGTTACCGATTCCAGTAATTGAAGTTTGAAATAATCCCGGTTTCTCTGGGCCTGAATCTGATTCGTAGTTTAAAAAACTCTGATAATGAATTGCTTGATCTATCATTCCCCAAATTTGCAATTCATTTTTATCATCATAGTAGACTGCCAATGAAGAACTCCAAGGATCAGCAGCTTTTGATATTTTAACCAAATTCTTAACAGTAAAAGGAATCTTTTCTTTGAAGGCTATGTAGTTCCATCTATCCGCGACAAGTCTTTCAGGTGGTGATGGATCTGGATTATTTGGATCAATAAAGGTTACAGTGACTTTTACAAGTTGAGATTCTTCAGTTTTTAAACTTGCATAAAACATTGTCTCAAATAATTCATTTAAGATATCCTCGTTTGGAATTGGCAAATGTACTTTAGCACCTTTAATTTTTTTATAGACTAGACTTGCCAAGTTTCTTGGCGTTGAATTTGAATTTGTCATATATTGTCGATTATATACAAGTTTGAAGGTTGAAGTTAGTCAATATGTCCGGCTGATTTGGTATAGCAATAGTCCAAATTTACGAATGTTTAAAACTGTTTAGTCAGGCACTATAGTGCAAAGATTTTACGTTAACACATCCTGCGTTTATTCTTCTGTTGAATCCTTCTCTTTAAAATTATTTGATGCTTTTTCTTTTTTGAAATTCTTCTTGTCCTTCTTTTCGGCAGATTTGATTTCCCTATTTTCTTACTTTTTTTTATACTTTTAAGTGCTTTTGTGATAAAGGCTTTCTCAGCGTTTATTAAAGGTCTATACCAATCCCACAATTCTTGGAGTGTTGTAAAGTCATTTGGAACGAGATTCCCATCTTGAAATGATTCACTAAAAGTCATTGGCATTGACCAGTGATGATAACTTTCAACAGATCTGCGAGGATGGTGTGCAATTGAACTTTCGAAAAATGACTTATGATAACTATAATGATGTGAGTGTATGAAGGATTTCCAAGATTTTATTACCTCCTTTTCTTCTTGTATATCAATGAATTCGAATTCTTCCATATTCCTTTCATTAGGTGTACCCCAAGCAGTTTTGAGTAAATTTAGGGCTTCCACATCGGAACTAGGTGCTGAGTAACCGAAGACCGTTACTCTCTCGGCATGTTTTAATTCATATTTAAGAGCTTCCCACTGACCTTTAATATATTCATCAGATACATAATCTTTTTTATTTACTGGGAATAAAACCTTTGTCGGTTCAAAATATCCATAATTTAATTTTGAACGCAGTCCTGCAGGTCCAGATGATCCATCTATTTTATTGAAACCAATTGCGAAATTGCCATGTAGAAATAAAATTGAAGGGCTCTTTACAAATCCTCCGTTACGATTGTAAGCTTGGTACAGGAATGGATCCCAATTAAAAGATGCAATTACATCTTTTTCATGGCGAAGAGATAAAATTAAGTAATCATAGATTGTAGGTTCTTTAGGTAAAGACATATTTTTAAAATAGTCATACACCCTTAGCTCAATTTCTTTTTTTCCGTCAGAATATTTAGCCTCTTCATTAAGCACACTATAAAGCTTTTCAAAATCATTTTTCAATAATTGAACCTCTGATGGAAGTTTTGATATAATATCGTTTAATCCAATTATGTCAACGATGTTCTTCATTAAAGGCAATTGTTTGCCATTCTTTTCAGGATTCCGAATAGTTGATGCTAATGAAGCTCCAGCTCCAATTATAACAACGTGGGTCCCATTTCCGTGTACTCTTTCAATTTCTTCTTGTCTAGTCATATTAATGTCTACTTTTCAGCATTTCCCTTTATTTAAATCGTTTCTTTAATTTTATATAAGTTAAGATTGTATTTAAAAGACTTAGAAAAATCCATTCAACTTGTTCTTCATAAACTAATCGTTTTGTATGTTCTTTATTGTGTCGAATATCAAATTCATTTACGAGATGAAAGAACATTTTAACATCTTTGTCCGTGAAATATTCTGTAAGATCCTTTTTTAAACCTTCAAGAATAAAAGCTAATTCCTCACACGCTGATCGCTTATCTTCAATTGTTGGATTCTCTTGAGAAAAAAGGCTAAATGCATGATTAATTTTTTTATCAAGATCTTGATCTCCAGAATCTATTTTGGGTTGAACTATTGAAAAATAATTGTTTACCACCTTATTTAATCTTTTCAAACCAGTCGGAGTAAAATTTAGGTCGATATAGAAAATTACTCCCTGACCTTCAGTTTCAAATGACTTTAAACATTCTAGATCATGTGATTTTATTCCAAAATCTATAATTCTTTGAAATTCATTTATATCATTAGCAAAAGCTAATGGGTAGTCATTTTCAACATCAATTACTCTGGGTTTGTATTCGTTACCCCCAGTTTTGAATAAAAGAGAAAGAAAGTGATTATATTTTTCGTTGAATGTTCTTGGAATGTTTCTTAAGTTATCAAGTGAGTTAAGTAAGACCGAATCGATAATTGGTGGTTTTTCATTTAATTCATAAGCACATCTACATAATCCAGCAAGAATATTCAGATTAAATGAATTCTTTTCGATCATAATTACTGCTGATGAGGTTATATAAACTGTACCAACAGGCTTAAAATAATATTTATAGCCATTGAATTCTGAATCGACAAAAAACTTAATATCCTTATCAAATTCTTTATTGGTTATCAAACAATGATCTATCATAAATATAAAGTTTAAGGATTGCATATTCTTTGGAGTTGATATTATTGATCAACTTAAATATATGGTAAAAATTTTTCTATTGAGAAGGTTTTCTTTGGTAACTGTTTGAATCAACAAGAGAAATTGTCCCTTACATATGGCAGCTAACCGGCACGTTTGGTGAGTTACCGTCTGCGTCGCGGTGGCATGGTTTTACAAGTCCTGGTAGATGGGGAAAGGTCACAGGTCATGATAATTTGTCATGACGGTACCAAGTCCCGATAAACGGAAGTGAGGTTTTGTGTCATGATAAAATAGTCCAGATGGCGAGCAA
>PLML01000009.1 GCA_003141525.1 Bacteroidales bacterium | reverse complement strand
TCAAGTGCTTTGTTTACTTCCAATCCGCTAATCAGATCGGTTACCAATCTCATCTTACGCGGTGATGTAGGACAGTTTCTGAGGATCGCCTGGTACCTGTTTTTGGCGGCCTCTTTTTTCTGATCAGCTGTATTTCTTTTTCTTGCACCCATTTCTTAATGTTTTTCAATGTTTACATTACTTATTTATTACCAGAGTGACCCCTGAAAGTGCGGGTTGGTGAAAATTCTCCCAACTTATGCCCTACCATATTCTCTGTAATGTAAACGGGGATAAACTTGTTCCCGTTATGAACTGCTATAGTATGGCCTACAAAATCAGGTGAGATCACTGATCTCCTTGACCATGTCTTAATCACCGATTTCTTTTGTCCTTCATTCATTTCAAGAATTCGCTTTCCGAGTTTGAAATCGATGAAAGGGCCTTTTTTAATTGATCTGCTCATAATATATCAGTTATTTTTTCCTTCTTTCAACAATAAATTTTGCAGAGTATTTCTTCTTATCCCTGGTTTTGAAACCTTTTGCAGGAATTCCTTTGCGCGACCGCGGATGTCCGCCGGAGGCTCGTCCTTCACCACCTCCCATCGGGTGATCGACCGGGTTCATTGCCACTCCTCTTACTCTCGGACGACGTCCCTGCCAGCGTGAGCGCCCTGCCTTTCCGGATCTCTCGAGATTATGATCAGGATTGGAAACTGTACCGATTGTCGCGCGGCATGTTGTAAGTATCAATCTTGTTTCCCCTGAAGGAAGCTTGATTGTTGCATATTTCCCATCGCGTGCTGACAATTGGGCATAAGTTCCTGCGCTTCGCGCAATTGCTCCGCCTTTTCCGGGTTTAAGCTCAATATTGTGAATAATAGTACCCAAGGGTATATCACTGAGAAACAGGGTATTCCCTATTTCAGGGGCAACCTCTTTGCCTGACAATAATGTCTGACCAACCTGAAGCCCTACCGGTGCCACTATGTATCTTTTCTCTCCATCCTGATAGACAACAAGAGCAATCCTCGAAGAACGATTCGGATCGTATTCGATCGTTTTGACTGTTGCCGGCATGCCATCTTTTTCCCTTAGGAAATCGATAACTCTGTACATCTTTTTATGACCGCCTCCGATGTATCTCATAGTCCGTTTGCCGTTAACATTCCTTCCTCCTGATTTTTTATGCGGTCGAAGTAAGGATTTCTCCGGCGTAGCACTTGTGATAGTATCAAAAGTGCTTGCGATTTTGTGTCGCTGACCTGGTGTTACAGGTTTGATCTTTCTTACTGCCATATAGGTTATTAGATATTGCTATAGAAATCAATCTTGTTTCCTTCTGCAAGCGTAACAACAGCCTTTTTAGTTGCTGATGTTTTTCCTGTAAGAAGTCCCGATTTGGTATTACGGGTTTTTATTTTCCCGCCGTAACGCATCGTATTTACCGAATCAACTGTAACACTGTACAATTCCTCAACGGCTTTTTTTATCTGTAACTTATTTGCGCTTCTGGCAACGAGAAAACCATAGCGGTTAAATTTATCGCCCTGGCTTGTCATCTTTTCCGTTACAATCGGTTTAAGCAAAATATTCATCACTCAAAGTTTTCTAGTTTTCAAATGTTGCTTGCAAAACGTCAACTGCACTCTCCACAAGTATCAATGTTGAGGCCTTCATAATCTTGTAAGTACTTAATTCGCTGGCCATTACAACTTCAACCCCTTGTACATTTCGGGATGACAAATATATATTATTATTTTGTTCCGGTAAAACAAATACTGATTTTTTATTTACAATATTCAGGTTATTTCCCATTTTAATTATCTCCCTGGTTTTAGGAGCTTCAAAAGAGAAGTCTTCCAGTATAATAATATTATTTGTAGATGCTTTATATGAAAGTGCCGATTTTCTAGCTAATTGTTTTACTTTTTTATTAAGCTTGAAGCCATAAAACCTTGGCTTGGGACCAAATACACGGCCTCCTCCGCGATAAAGCGGGTTCCTGATGTTTCCTGCACGGGCAGTACCGGTACCTTTCTGTTTTTTAATCTTCCTGGTACTGCCTGCCACTTCACCACGCTCCTTGGATTTGTGAGTGCCCTGCCTTTGATTTGCCAGGTACTGTTTTGTATCCAGATAAATGGCATGGTCGTTGGGTTCAATACCGAAAATCAAATCGTTAAGATCGATTTTTCTTCCGGTTTCCTTACCACTGGTATTAAGAATAGCTAATTCCATTATTTTGTAATTATTACGTAACCACCTTTCGGACCCGGTACAGATCCTTTTACAATTATTATATCATTCTCGGCCATGAGCTTCACAACCTTCATGTCCATTGACATCACTTTATTTCCGCCCATACGGCCTGCCATTCTCATTCCAGGTAAAACTCTTGAGGGAAATGAAGAAGCACCGAGTGAACCAGGGTGCCTGAGTCTATCGCTTTGTCCGTGAGTAGTTCCACCTACTCCACTGAAACCGTAACGTTTTACGACACCCTGAAATCCTCTTCCTTTTGACCAGCCTCTCACGTCAACTATGCTGTCGGGTCTGAAGAGTTCTGCTGTAAGCACATCCCCTTCTTTACACTGACCTTCAGCAAAGCCGGTGAATTCAACGAGTCTTCTTTTAGGCGTTGTATTAGCCTTTTTGAAATGTCCTATTTCGGCTTTTGTAGCGTGCTTTTCCTTTTTATCTTCGAATCCGAGCTGTACAGCAAAATAGCCATCCTTATCCACTGTTTTAACCTGTGTAACAACACATGGACCGGCTTGCAGAACCGTACATGGAATATTCTTTCCATTTTCATCAAAAATGGAAGTCATTCCTACCTTTTTACCAATTAATCCCTGCATTTCTTTTATACTTTACTGGTTTCACACTTTAATTTCTACTTCAACTCCGCTCGGAAGCTCAAGTTTCATCAGTGCATCGATAGTTTTTGGTGTTGAGCTGTAAATGTCGAGCAATCTTTTGTACGATGACAGCTCAAACTGTTCTCTTGCTTTCTTATTCACGAACGGCGACCGAAGTACTGTATAAATCTTTTTGTGGGTCGGTAGCGGAATGGGTCCACTTACCACTGCACCAGTAGATTTTACTGTTTTTACGATCTTCTCGGCAGATTTATCTACCAGGTTATGATCATAAGATTTCAGTTTAATACGAATTTTCTGACTCATCTTTTAAAGAATTTTTCCTTTTGTAACTTCTACGATTCTGTTTGATATTTCTGCAGGTACCTGTTCATAATGCGAGAACTCCATTGTTGAAGTTGCTCTGCCCGAGGTAAGAGTCCTAAGTACTGTAACATAACCAAATTTTTCTGCCAGAGGTACTTTTGCTTTAACAACTCTTGCACCTGCTTTCGATTCCATACCTTCCACTTTGCCTCTTCTTCTGTTGAAATCGCTGATCACTTCACCGACATATTCTTCAGGAGTAACAA
>PLML01000168.1 GCA_003141525.1 Bacteroidales bacterium | reverse complement strand
TCACTCACTTCCTACTCGATTTCTTCCGGAGTTAAATATTTATTGCTGTTCTGAAAATCCAAAAACAGGATTATCTTTATCAAAAAAATAATCATGAAAACAAAGCTCGACTTGTTTTTTAGAAAGGTTAAAAGCGTGATTGGAAAATCGGCTCTTTCCAAAATAATATTTATCGCTTTGGGGATATCTTCAACTGTCTGGTTCCTGATAAGAGTAATTCCGAAACCACAACGGGCAACTTATCCTTGCATGAGAGCTGCTGCGCCAATAATGTCAGCATTTGTAATCTGGCTGCTTACTTTATCTGGTTCAGTCTTCGCATTTAAGAAGGCAAAAAATCATTTCATGAAGGCCAGATACATTTATGCTGCTTCCTTTTTTATAATTGCGGTTGCATGTTCATTCCTGTTTCTGACAAACAAAACTGAAATAGCTAACGCCAGCTCTGTTGACGTAAACAGCATACTGTCAAATTCGCCAATAGGTGTTGAACATGGTATATTCCCGGGTCGTGTTGTATGGGTTTTTGATCCAAAAGCTGCAACATGGGATGGAACAAATAAATACTGGTGGGATGAAAAAAGTACTTCGCAGGTCGAAACTGATAAGATGCTTGAAAATGTGCTGAAATCCCTTACCGGAAAGGGTACAGAAGCAATGGCCTGGGATGCGCTTTTTAAGAATTTCAATAAAGAAAAGAAGAATATTGCGAATGGATACACAATTAATCAGAAGATAGCTGTTAAGATCAATCAGAACAATACCCGTAGTCATGCTGATACAACTGGTCTGAATGGTAATCCTCAGCTGGTATATGCCTTAATTGCCAGCCTTACCAAAGAAGGAGGTGTACCCCAGAAGAATATTACGATCTTCGATGCCAGCCGTTTCCCAACTGATAATATCTTTAATAAATGCCATAAAGATTTCCCTGATGTCATTTTTGTTGATAATGAAGGTGGGGAAGGAAGAATTAAATCCAGTTATGTTGAAAAGGCAATTCCTTATTCTGTCGATAACGGTAAACTTGCAACAGGCCTGGCTACATGTGCCGTAGAAGCAGATTATATTATCAATCTGGCCTTATTAAAAGGGCATGTAGGACAAGGTGTTACTCTCTGCGGAAAGAATTTCTACGGAGCAACAAGTATAGACAGAAGCTGGAGGAAAAATGCTCATGACAACTTCAACCAGGATCCACAAGGGAAAGATAAATATATGACCTTTACTGATTTTCTCGGGCATAAAGATCTCGGAGGGAAAACAATATTGTTTATGATAGATGGATTCTATGGTGCCCGTTCCCAGGATGGTCCGCCAATGATTAAAGATAAATGGAGAATGGCTCCCTTTAATAACCGCTGGTGTTCAAGCTTGTTTGCATCCCAGGACGGAGTAGCTGTTGATGCTGTAGGAATTGACTTTTTACGGGCAGAATGGCCGGATCTGGCAGATATTGCCTACACTGAAAAATATCTGGTTGAAGCTGCCCTCGCCGATAATCCACCTTCAAAAACTTTCTATGATCCTGAACGTGATGGGACACGGTTGAAAAGCCTGGGTGTAATGGAGCACTGGAACAATGCTGCTGAAAAAAAATACAGCAGGAATCTAGGCAAAAACTATGGGATTGAGTTGGTGTATGTTCCTGTAAATTAGAGTGGGTTTTTCTAGATACTTCTGTATTGCGGAGAAATACCCCTCTGTCGCTTAGCGACATCTCCCCTAGAGGGGCGAAAATTCTCTGATATTTAGTCTGATTTCACTTGAATGCAGAATATTTCTCCCCCTCCAGGGGGAGTGCCCGAAGGGCGAGGGGGTATTTCGAATCGCAGAACCCTCCAGGGGGAGTGCCCGAAGGGCGAGGGGGTACTCACTCACAATCCTGCTGCACTCTGATAATAGCTTTTAAATCATATCCGTTTTCAATTGCTTTCAGGAGCAACATACTGTAGGTTGATTCATCCATTTTTTTCTCCCTGGCAAGTATCCAGAGATATTTAAATGAGGGATCGCCTACGAGAACATATTTATATTCTTTGTCCAGTTCCATAATCCAGTAATCTCCTGAAAACGGCCAGAAAAACTGCACTTTGAGTTTAGCAGGGCTATTTTTATCAGGGCTCCAGGCAACACCTTTTGAAGATGTCGACTTTTGAGGATCAGTCGAATAATTTCCTTTATTCAGGACTGTTATTCTGCCATCATCACGTAGAGTATACGTGGCAGAAATACACTTCAGTTTTCTTTCAAAAAAATTTGGAAGGCGGGCAATTTCATACCAGACACCCTGATACCTGTTAAGGTTGACTGTTGATACAACTGAGGGTGCCTGTTGGGATTGGGCTGAACTGAAGATCATTATCGTATATATAAATAAGGTAATTTTTTTCATATCAGCTATTTTAAATTAAACAAGTAAAATAGCAATCGGTTCAAATTTTCTTCACACGACCCGGTTATTGGAATATCTGATATGTTAAAAAGTTTATTACCAATTCTTTTCAATTATTAACACTTCATTAACAACAATCCGGCATCATAAAGTGCATTTAGGCATTAAATTTGTAATATACTATAGAAATTAACTATTGAAAAAGTGATTTAAAAGATAGATTTGAGGAGGGAATTAAAATGAAAAATCTAATAAATTTAAAAAATGCAATCTGGTTCACTTTGAGTGTTGCCAGTATCGCGATTCTTCAGAGTTGCGTTGTTTACCGCCCATATCCTGAAAATGCACAGCTTCTGACAGTACCTGATATCATACAAATGAGTAAGGACGGAGCTTCATCAAAGGATATTATCAGTGAAATACAAAAATCCCATACAGCTTACGGACTTAAAGCAGATCAGCTTGCCAAGCTTCATGATCAGGGAGTCCAGGATTCAGTTATAAACTATATGGAACAGACAAAACTGGATTTAATCCAGCAAAATCAGAGATATGCAAATTCATCTTACTGGGGGATGGCTGATGGGTTCTATTATGGAGCTTTTGGAATGGGCTTGGGCTGGGGCTGGCCTTATGGCTACTTAGGCTGGGGCTGGGGACCGAGTATAGTATATAACTTCCGCGGAGGCTATGGTGGCGGATACCATGGTGGTTTTAGTGGTGGCGGCGGATTTCATGGCGGAAGAGGAAGGTAAATGTAATCTTCAAAACTATTAATTAATTGATTAAGAGCCCGGTCTGTAATTTTCCAGACCGGGCTCTCATTATTCCAGCCTGAGTAAGAACTATTTCCTATGGTTGAAAAATTTAAAAAACATATATTTGATTCTTATTAATTTCAAAATGTCAATCATAAGAACCATAGACGGTATCAATATTCGAACGATGATATTAGGCCTGACTATCCCTTTAATATTCAATTGTATATTATCCTGCAGCGATAATCCTTCCTCGAAGAGAGGACTGGTTTCTTCCGGAATGTCAGATTCAACAAAAGATAATAGGGCTACTGATGAATACCAGCCGGTAAATACTCTGCTGGTTTTACCAAAAAATCCGGGTCCGGGGGAAGCATTCCGCATTTTGGCGACCGGAGGAGAAAATATCCGAAAAGCACAGATCATAGTCAGCGGTCAGTCAGGAAGCCTGGAATCCCTGAAAAGTAAAATAGGTGAGGAATTTCCCTGTTGGCGGATTGATGATTTTCCCGGAAGTTCGGCCGGTAAATATAAGGTAACTTTAATTGACGATAAAAAAGTGGTTAGTAATCTGGAGTTTTCAATTTCTCCAATGGAGATGACTCCTCCAACTAGTGTTGTATGGAAGACCCTCAGCGGGTGGGACAGTGGTACACAAGCTATTTACTCTGCCTGGATAAATGCTTTGTTTCAGGGCTGCGACAAAAACGCTTCCTGGTCTGCACTAAATGAGGTCACACAAAATCAGAATCAGAATTTCCTTTATAACTACCTCTCGCTGGAGGAAGATGACCCCAATGGAAAAAACAAGGTGATCATGCAGCCTGATTGCGCCGATAATCCATTTTGCCTGAGAGCATATTTTGCATGGAAACTTGGTCTCCCGTTTGGTTACCATGAGTGCGACAGGGGCAGCCTTGTGCATAATCCCAAAACCGGCCGATGGATAACAAATGAAACTCCCGCCTCGAAAACCAATCCAGTACTGGCATTCAATTCCTTTCTCAGAAGGGTTATAGATGGTGTCCATTCCGGCACGGCCCGGACTGCATTTGATGACGAAAATTCCGATTATTACCCTGTTCCACTTGAACACGGAGCCTTGATTCCTGGTGTTGTTTTTGCTGATCCTTATGGGCATACGCTAATCCTCACTGGCTGGGTATCGCAAACCAGTAGCCATCCGGGATTATTAATTGCAGTAGATGCTCAACCCGACGGAACGGTAGGTATCAAGCGGTTCTGGAAAGGGAATTTTCTGTTTAACACCACCGGAGTGGTCGGGGAGCCTGGATTTAAGGCTTTTCGCCCCATTTTGGTGAAAAAGGGTGTGCTAAGCCTCACAGGAAACAAAACACTAACCGCATCAGCCGGGTTCGTTCCTTTTTCACTTCAGCAGAGAAAAATGAAAACCGATGTTTTCTATCACACGATGGATCGATTAATCAATCCTAAGCCGCTTGACCCTGAAACTGCATTGCTCGATCTGATCCAGGCACTTTACGAACAGCTATTGGTACGTGTCACTTCAATAACTAATGGCGAAGCTTATTTCAAGTTACATCCTGGTGCTGTGATTTCTATGCCTTCCGGTGCTGCCGGAATTTTTCAGGCCGGCGGTCAGTGGGAAGACTTTTCAACTCCTAACCGCGATTTAAGGCTTTTGATTGCGATGGATGCAGTGCTGGATTTCCCGGACCTGATTGTTCGTTCACCAGAGGATTTTAATATTTCAGGACTGGCCTCTCCGGAGCAGGTTAAGAGAAAGCTTCAGTCGATACTGGATCAAAAGGTTTCCGAATTATCAATAAATTATACCCGCACAAATGGTTCTGTACAAAAGCTAACTGTCGGGGAAATACTTAAAAGAAGGGATACCTTTGAGATGGCATATAATCCGAACGATGGAATCGAAATCCGCTGGGGGGCACCGGAAAACAGCGATGAAAGGGCTACGTGTCATCGTTACGCGCCTTTAAACCAGGTTGAAACAATGCGCTCGGTACGCACGTGGTTTCATAAACGGCTGCATCCGCCAACATAATATGCCCTTCAAATCAAAACGGAAAGATATCAATTTTAAGCTGTTAAAATAACTATTTGTTCATTAAGGCATCCAGGATGGGTTCAACCCAGGATTCCTTATCAACGTTATAGACAATAAAATCGCTGTCGAATTGCCAGTAGGCCCAGGAAAAACCAAGTTTTTCCGCAGTGCGGGCCACAAATGCTGTATAACGCGCCCTTGAATCCATATCCCCTTTGTCATAGGCACCAAATTCACCAAGGAATATTGGCCTGTCGTTTTTCAGGGACCAGTTTGCGGCGACTTTGAGTTTTGATTCTATCTCCTCTTTCTCATCCGGAGTGCCTGTCCATTTTATGCCATTCAGATTCTTATATTCGCCGGCCCAGGCTGCTCCCTGATGTGTAAACCGCATAGGATGATAAAAGTGTACTGTTACAATAATATTCCGGTCATTTTCCGGTAGTTTCAGTGTATTCAAACTTTCTATACCATTCCAGTTACCGGGTCCAATGATCAGGGTTCGGTCAGGATTAGTCTGCCGTATGACTTTCACAGCTTCCGCCGAAAATATGTTCCACATTTCCGCGGTGAGCTTCTGGTTGGGCTCATTCAATAGTTCAAATATTACATTGCCTGACTTATCCTTGTACCTGGGAGCAATCTGTTTCCAAAACGAAATAAACATCTCTTTTTTTGCTTCAGGATTATCAGCCATAGTTGTGTATTCGTGCAAGTCGAGGATAATCATGAGATTTGCTTCAAGTCCTTTATCAACAACCCAGTCGATTGTTTCCAGCCAATGGGGGTTGATTCTATTCTGACTATCCATTTGTGTGAATGGATTCAGATTTATCCGGACTGTAGAAAAACCGGCGTCTTTGATCATTTTAAAGTACGATTCCTTGAATCGTCCTTTTGTATGGTCTTGCCAGAATGCTTTATCATATCCAATGATGTTAACCCCTCTGCCTAATTTAAGACATTGATCCCTGGCAGAAACGGATTGTGCCAGTGAGGTATAATTCGTGGAAAAACTGGAAATAAATAAGGCGATGAAGAAAAGAAGTTTTTTCATGGTGTGATGTTTAAAAATTATCCTCATTGGCATAACAAATGATAAGTTGTGAATACAAATTTAGTCATTTATTGAATATTATATATTCCTTCCATGACATGGCTATTCAATGAAAATGCATAATTAGCCTCCATTTAAAAATCCTTTTGACAGGCATCTTTTTTGCTTATTTGTCCAAAAAGTTTAGCTTTATAATCTTAAGATTTTAAACATTTTCTTATGAAAGTTGCTGTTACCGGAGCCAGTGGACATATAGGAAATTGCCTTGTACGGGAACTAAAAAGACAAGGGGCGGGGATAAAAGTTTTACTTTACGATTCCAGAAACGGGATGGATGAAATTGATGTTGAGCTTATCCAGGGCGATTTGCTTGAACCTGAATCGCTGATTAAACTGTGTGAGGGAGTGGATGTTGTATTTCATCTTGCAGCTCAGATTGCCATAGATAACCGATCATCGGCACAGGTCTATGAAACCAATGTTACAGGTACTAAAAACATAATTAAAGCTGCTAATCAAGCAGGGGCGAAAAAATTCATTCACTTTAGCAGTATTCATGCTTTTCAGACTGAATCTCCGGATCAATTGCTTGATGAGAGCAGATCATTGGTTGAAACAAATAAAATAATCTATGAGTTTACCAAAGCTGAAGGAGAAAGGGAAGTAATGAAAGCAGTGAAGGAAGGGCTGGATGCCGTAATTTTAAATCCAACTGCGGTAATTGGTCCGTTTGATTACAGAGGCTCTCTTCTGGGACAGGCACTTCTTAAAATTTATCAGAATAAATTGCCTTTTCTGGTCTCCGGCGGATATAACTGGGTTGATGTGCGTGATGTGGTGTCAGCTTCAATACATGCAATTGAATCTGGACGTAAAGGAGAGAAATATATCCTTTCCGGTGAATTCTGCAGTCTACGTGAGTTATCTGAAATGATAAGTAAAATATCGAGGTGCAGAATTCCGGTTAATGTTCCGATTTCACTGGCCCGTATTGCATGTCCGTTTTTTCAGATTTATTCGTCAATTACAAAAATGGAACCTTTATATACAAATCAGTCTCTTAACATTCTGGTCAATTCCCCAGCTAATATTTCAAATGAAAAGGCCAGAAAGGAATTGGGGTTTGAACCCCGTCCTCTTGAACAAACACTTAGAGACACATTTAACTGGTATAGAGAAAAAAAATTTATTAACTGACATGATATCGCACGGGACTTTTAACATGATTTGCTGGATTTGGATCGCTGTTGCGGTCATCATCTTTCCAATACTGTTAAGAGTTACACAACCCTATGGAAGACATTCAAAAAACAACTGGGGTCCAATGATTAACAATAGATTCGGATGGTTTATTATGGAGTTACCATCTTTAGCCATTTTTGGATATTTTGTAGTATTTAAAGCGAATTTGTTCAATTTACTTGTTCTGATACCCGCATTACTCTGGGGATTGCATTATATTCACCGAGTCCTTATTTTCCCGCTTCAGATCAGAACAGCCAGAAAGAAAATACCGGCAATAATTGTCCTGTTTGCTTTCATATTTAATATAATCAACGGTTTTTTGAATGGCTACTGGTTTGTATATTTTGCAACTGAATACAGATCAGGGGTATTAATGGATATGCGTCTGATAGCAGGTGTAATATTATTTTTAACAGGATTTGTCATTAATAAATATCACGACTTAATACTTATTAAACTCCGTCCGGCATCAGGTAACGGATATAAAATTCCTTACGGCGGACTTTTCAAATATGTTTCGTGTCCTAATTTTCTCGGTGAAATTATTTCATGGACAGGCTATGTTCTTGTTGCCTTTAATCTGCCTGCTCTCTCTTTTTTGATATGGACATTAGTAAATCTTACTACGCGGGCCCGGGATCATCACAGATGGTACCTTAAGGAATTTCCCGAGTACCCTAAAGAAAGGAAAGCTATTTTCCCATTCTTCCTGTTTACCTGGTCCGGATCTCAATCATAGCATTCGGAAGTCCTGCTGCTTCTGCATTCACCTTTATTGAACCTGCTTTTGCATAGGGTCTGATAATAGCCAGACATTTCCCATTAAAGGTCTTGCATTCAGGTTTGCGGAAACTATGCATATCATCCGGTGCAGCATTTCCTGACGCCAGCAATTCACCGCCACCTGATACTGTGAATTTAACAGTTATGTCAGCATTCGGGACAAGATTTTCATCTTTGTCCCTGACTTCAACTGAAACATAAGCGAGATCGTTACGGTCAGCATTAATCTGGGTCCTGTCAGCCGATAATATCAGGTGAGAAGGCTTTCCGGCTGTTTTGAACACCTTTGTTGCAACTTCCTTCCCATTTATCATCCCTATGGCTTTTAGCTCGCCAGGTGAGTATAGTACGGAGAATTTTGCGGTAAGCCTGGTTTGGTCTGAAGTTTGTTTTTGCCCTATCACTTTTCCATTTAACTCAAGACGTACTTCCTGGCAACGTGAATAAACAGATACCTGCAATGTATCTCCTTCCTCTCCGGGCCAGGTCCAGCTCTGATATTCAGCCGGCCAGCCCCACATTGAAATACCTTCCTTTTTTCCTGCTGGCAGTGGTGCATGAACTGCCATCTCAAGGTCACTTCTGCCCCATACAACATCCCTGAAATAAGATTGAGCTTTCTTTTGTCCTGTGATGTCTATATCGCCGCACCAAGCGTTATACCAGGGCCAGGGCATACTGAAGCTGGCATCCTTCTTGTCATAATACATATGGCCGATGCCCGATTCTCCAAGATAATCCATGCCGGTCCATACAAAATCCCCTATAACCCATGAATTTTTTTCCACCTGCTGCCAATTTTCGAATGCTTCCATTGGGAAAGACTCCGTACCAGCCATTATTCGATCGGGGTATTTTTTATGATCATTTTCATACTCTCTCCATACGTAGTTATATCCTGCCATGTCAAGACTTGCAAAAGCTTTTGCTGAGGCTGACCAATCTGTACCGGGATGGTCCCAGAAAAAGCAAACTGCTGCAGTAACAGGACGTGAATTGTCAATAGATTTAACAACCCTGACCAGCTGACCTGCGATACGCTGACCTGAAGTGTCGGCCCTTTCGTAAATTTCATTCCCTATACTCCAGGCAATCACACTGGGGTGGTTACGGTCACGAAGGATCATCGATTGCAGATCATTTTTCCAGTTATCTTTAAAATAATTACTGTAATCCGAGGGGTTTTTTGGATGTTCCCACATGTCAAATGCTTCATCGATTACAAGCATTCCAAGCCGGTCGCAGGCGTCCAGAAATTGTTTCGAAGGTGGATTATGGCTTGTACGTAAGGCATTATACCCATTGGCTTTCATTATTTCAATCCGTCTTTCTTCTGCACGGTTGAAAGCTGCAGAGCCAAGTAAGCCGTTATCATGATGCATGCATGCGCCCTTAAGCTTAAGTGGAACGTTATTAAGGAGAAAACCTCTGGTCGCACTGAAGTAAAGTGTTCTTACTCCAAACTGTACTGAATAACTGTCAATTATCTTCCCTTTTATAACGACCTGAGATGTGGCCCGATACAGGTGGGGATTGTCAGCCGACCATAGAGACGGTTGTGTTATCTTAACTGATTGTTCAACTGATAGTGTTCCATCTGGCTCAATCTCTATTGATTTCTCTGTCTTATCAATAACCCGGCCATCCGTATCACTGATAAAAGTTACAAGCTTTCCTTCAGAGTTTTTGGGACCGCTGTTTTTAAGCTTAACTGACAGCTGAATCTGAGCTGTATTCTTTGAAAGTAAGTTTGTTGTAACATACAGACCGTTTTCAGCTACTCTGAGCGGATTGGTTATTGTTAGCCATACATGACGGTATATCCCTGATCCACTGTACCATCGGCTGTTCTTCCCGGGATTCTTTACCTCAACAGCAATTACATTATCGGTTCCCGGTATCAGCAGCCCTGAAATGTCGAACGAAAAAGGGGTATATCCATAGAAATGATCCCCTGCCTTCTTCCCGTTCACCCAGACAGTGGTTATCATGTATACACCGTCGAAGCAAACAGATATATTTTTCGTCCTGTATGAATCATCCGGCGTGAAATGTTTTCTGTACCAACCGGTGCCTCCTTTTACATGACCCGTGGAAACGCCTCCTTCACTCGTTTTGGTAAAGGGACCAATATGATCCTCATTATCTTTATCGGCAAAATTTTCAATACTCCAGTCATGCGGCAGATCCAGTGTACGCCATCCGGAGTCGTCAAACGAAGGATTTTGTGCTCCGGCCACACTGTCGCGCAGGAATTTCCACCCCGTGTCAAAGGGAAGATTACGATTATTGATGGATCCGTTTTTTATATCATCCGTTGAGTAGGATACAAGCATTAAACTTAAAGAGAGGAACAGAGGAAATATCAGTTTTTTCATCGAGGAAGTTTTTAAGAACTATAGTAAAAATAAAACAAATTTTAGGACTCTTTCACCACTTAAACAGAAAAAATCGGACAATTTTGCATTTATTAAACAGGTATGCGTTTTTATTTGTTATACTCATAATTAATAAATGATTTATGATTTGTATATATAATTTTAGATATTAGTAAAGCTCAATTAACTAAAAATTCAGAAAGATGAAGAGGATATTTCTTTTGACGATGTTACTTATAACAGGAACATTGTTATTTTCCCAGCCGGCTAAAGATAAATTTATGTCGGTTACTACCAATTCCAAATCAGCACTGTCTCTTTACAACCAGGCAATGCAGTATTTTGATAAAGTTAAGTTGGATAAAGCTCTTGAAACTTTTAAGAAGGCTCTTCATCAGGATCCTGATTTTTTCATGGCTAATTATCAGTTGGCATTTTATTACCTTTTGAATCGGGCCTCTGGTGATTTTGATGAATATTCTGATGCTGCTATAAACTGTAAAACTGAGCTCAGTGACGCCGAAAAGCTTCTGAAAGATGCTCTGATAAGCCTGAAACAGGGTCATACCGATGTTACCGACGAGGGGAAAAAGCTTGTGGATATGTATCCCAATGATCCCGATTCATATAATAACCTGGTTTCTTTTCAATCGCTGGCAGGCGATTCTACAGGCATGGTAGAAACTTTAAATAAGGCAATTAAAATCGCTTCGAATCCAGCATCCTTTTACAATCAGCTCGGATATGCATATATGATGCTAAAACAGAGCGATAAGGCGGAAGAGGCTTTCGACAAATACATTGAGCTGGAACCGAAGAATCCGAACGTGTATGATTCAAAGGGGGATTTCTATATGCTCATTAAAAAATACGATAAAGCTTATGAATCATATATGATAGCTTATTCTATGGATCCTTCCTTCAGCCATGACAAGGCCGAGCTGGCAAAACAGCTTTATGAACAGACGGAAGGCAAGAAACTGGAAATAATCTCCATGTAATCTTGCTCCTTTTCAGGTTTTGCGATAATGAAGGTAATTTCTCACCGTGGGTAAACAAAGAGCTTAACAAAGAAAAAGCCCTCTCGCTTTCGTGCCATGATTTTTTCATTGTAGACAAGGAGTTTGAAATACCTAACCTAAGCTTAATTGGAGACATTGTTGGTATTATTAAACTGAAGGAAATTTTATTTGTTGGTTCAAAAGATTAATAACCTGGTAAATTAATCGACTTGTTAAAATAATATTGATTTTAGTACAAACAAAGTTTAACTTTGATATACAAAGTTTAAATCTTATGCGGATAACATTAGGAGCAAACTAAAACTAGGAATTTTACTTTTAATTTAAAGATAGTTACCTATGAAATCAACATTCTCGTTTGTATTATCAATTTTATTGCTGACGGGTTTATCTCTGATTGTCGAGGAGACACAAGCTATTCCTTCTTTTGCGCGGAAGTATAAAACAAGTTGTAGTACTTGCCACTATGCTTTCCCAAAACTAAATGCTTTTGGAAAAGCTTTTAAGAATAACGGCTACAGATATCCTGCAGGGCAGGATCCTGAAATGACCAAAGAGGAGCCCGTAAGCCTTGGAGCCGATGCGTATAAAAAAGTCTGGCCAAATGCAATCTGGCCGTCTGACATACCTGGAACAGAACCCATCGCGATCAATGCTATTGGGCGTTTTCACTATGACAATGCTGTAAACAACAGTAAGTCAGGCTATTTTGAAATTCCAAGTGTCTTTGATTTCTTTTATGGAGGTACACTTGGTGATAAAATTTCCTACTTCGGTGAAGTAGAATTAACAAATACAGCTGATGTGGAATATCAGTTTGCGGTTAATTATGATTTTGCCCCGGGGTTCCATCTTAAAGTGGGAAAAATAGGTTTGGAAGATGCTACTCCTGACCACCTTACTCTCACAGCTACTGATTACAATGTTGGCAGTCTCCAAAATCAATCCGGTACATGGCAGCTGACAGATGGGGCCGGAGGAGGTATGCAACTATGGGGAGCAGTAAACGGTCCTGGCGGGAAAGGCGGGCTTACATATTCAGTTGGCATTGGAAACGGCCAGAGCGATGTGACCAACTTCGATTTAAACAAAAAAAAGGATGTTTATGGCAGGGTAACGTACAAAATCGGTGGTCTTGGAGAAACCGGCGGAACAGAAGGACAGGCCAGTAATCAATCAGCGTTTTATATTGACAATTCCTTACGTTTTGGAGGGTTCGCTTATTCAGGAACTGCTATCTCAGATAGTACGACCGATAAGTTCTCCGTGGTTGGCGGCGATATCGACTGGTGGTTTCAACGTTTAAATTTGACGGCATTAGTCATGCAGATGAAATCAAAATATCTGGGTAAAGACCGAACTTCTTTAGCCTATTTTATTGAAGGAAATTATGTGATTTACCCCTGGTTAATTGGCCGTGCACGTTATGAATATACAGACACGGACATCCATGATAACAGCAATCAGGTGGCTAATAATATTTTGCCTGGCATAGTGGTAATGCTGAGAGCTAATGTGAGATTATCATTAGAATATTTAAAGCCTTTGGATAAATCAAGGAAAGCTGATGACAGTCTTATTTTTCAATTTAATTTTGCTTTTTGATTGGGAAGTCTTAACCCGACAACCAATACCAGTTTCAAATGTTAATCTATAAACTCCTTAAAGGGATATGCTCGTTAATAGAGAACCTACGGGTGAATAAAGGGACAAAAAAAATGAAATTATTAATGTACATCACAATTACAGTCTTGATGTCAATCAACACGGCTTATGCCGGTGATATTATCGGCACTGTTAAGGCAACAGGTACAAAAGATTCGGGGAATGCCATAATCTTCCTTGAAAAAGTTGAAGGCAAAACCTTTTCACCACCGGCAGAACATGCCGTGATGAATCAGAAGAATCTTACTTTTATACCGCATGTTCTCCCGGTAGTAGTAGGAACAACAGTGGATTTTCAAAATAGCGATGACGTACTACACAACGTTTTCACACCGGATAAATGTGCCGATAATTTTAATCTTGGCACCTGGCCAAAAGGTCAGATACGTTCGTTTACTTTCAAAAATCCCGGGTGCAGACCAGTATTATTGTGTAAAGTACACCCGGAAATGGAAGGTTACGTGGTGGTTTTGGAAACTCCCTATTTTGCAGTGAGCAATAAGGACGGTTCCTATTCCATTAAAAATGTTCCTCCTGGCACCTACACAATAAGTATCTGGCATGAAAAGCTGAAAGGTGCATCTGTAAAGATAACTGTACCTGGCACAGGCTCTGTAACCCAGGATTTTGAGATCAAGAAATAAATGCCTGGAGCTGATATTCAAAATATTAATCCGGAATGGCTGAGTAAGAATTTTCTCTGCATGATGGGCTGTCCTGTGCATACAGAAGCCGGCCGTTATGTACATTTGATTGCAGAGGGACGATATGAGGAAGCCTATCGTGTGGCACGGGCACCTAACCCTTTTGCCTCCATCTGCGGGCGTATTTGTGCCGCGCCCTGCGAGGAGGCCTGTCGCCGCGGCAAACTGGATCAACCCATCGCTATCCGGGCTTTAAAACGCTTTGTAACCGAACGCTTTGGCGTGGAAAGTTTGATTGATGTAATCAAACTTCAGGAATTGTTTCGGACGCAAATCAAACCGAAAGATAAAAAAGTCGCCATCATCGGTGCAGGACCGGCAGGTCTCAGTTGTGCGCACGATCTGGCCCTTATGGGATATCAGGTGACAGTTTTAGAAAAACAACAGGTTCCCGGCGGGATGTTGCGATTGGGTGTGCCGGAATATCGTCTGCCACGTGAGTTGATCCGTATGGAGGTCAATGCCATTCTAAGTCTGGGGATAAAATTAGAATTGGGGAAAGTTCTGGGGCAGGATTTCTTTCTAAAAGATTTACGTAATGCAGGATACGATGCGATTTTTATAGCGATGGGCGCACACAAAAGCCGTATCCTGAACATTGAAGGAATTAACGCCGATGGCATTTTGAATGCCGTAGATTATTTATTGAATGTGAATCTTGGATACAGGGTAGATCTTGGGGAAAAAATTGTAGTAATTGGCGGAGGAAATGTGGCATTTGATGTGGCTCGCTCTGTTGCAAGGCGCGAAAAACCTGAGAGTTTGGCATCTTCCGATATTACCGCTGCCCTGGATGTAGCTCGTTCTGCCGTACGCTTTGGAGCGAAAAAAGTGGATATGGTAGTTGTAGAATCCCGGGATGCAATGTTAGCAGACGAAGAAGAAATTGATCAGGCTCTTGAGGAACGCATCACAATCCATAATTCAGTTGGTCCAAAACGGATTCTGACCCGAAACGGACAGGTTGAAGGTTTGGAAATTTGGAATGTCGCCTCAGTTTTCGATAGCGAAGGACGCTTTAATCCCCAATTTGTTTCCGGGAGTGAAAGTGTTATTCAAGCCGATTCCATAATAATTTCTATCGGTCAATTGCCCGATCTTAGTTTTATTCAACCTGAAGACGGCATTGCTGTCTCTCCGAGAGGAATGATAGAGATCGATCCGGAAATGCTGACAACTACCGCCAGGGGTATTTTTGCAGGGGGCGACGCTGCATTCGGTCCCCGGATTGCCATCTCAGCAATTGCCGACGGACGTCAGGCAGCTCGCTCAATTAACGCTTATCTTGGTGGGACGGAGTCCGCACAATCCGATGTTAAAATAACCTGCTTTGACACTTCCACGTATCAACCTATACCGGGGTATACACAAATTCCCCGGCAGCCAATTCCCAATCTTCCTCTGGAACGACGGGTTGGTATTGCACAGGTTGAACTGGGATATAATGAAGAATTGGCCACGCTGGAAGCCTCACGCTGTTTTCGCTGTTGGGAAAACACAATTTTTGAAGGTGATCCCGATTTGGGTACGGAATGTATATTATGCGGCGGGTGCGCAGACATCTGTCCGGAAAATTGTATCGAAATCATTTCTAAAAGACTATTAAGTTTTGATACTAAGTCAGAAGAGGGTATTGCCGCAGAATTTCAGATCGATAGAGAGAATATTAATGGTAAAGGCATCGTGTTAATAAAGAATGAAGAGGTCTGCATCCGCTGTGGCTTATGTGCCAAACGATGCCCGGTGGGGACTATCACTATGCAGGGGTTTGAGGAGGTAGTAGCGCAGTGAGGATAAAGTGAATTGTCTTTAAATATCTAAACAGGAAAGTTGCGAAATGGAGAAAAACAAAAAAAAAGGACCACAAAAAGATTCGGGTAAAGAGAGCCTAAGCAGGAGAAAATTTTTTGTATCTGCCGGTAACGCGGCGATTGGTATTGCCGCGCTTGGCAGTTTAGGGGTGACACTTGACTTCCTATCCCCAAAGGTCCTGCTGGAATTGCCCAGGCGATTTGTTGTCGGCATGCTGGCGAACATGCAGCCCAACAGCGTTACCTTTGATGCAGAACATCGTCTGATTGTTTTTCGGGATAAGCAAGGTTATTTCTACGCCTTATCTGCTGTGTGCACTCATCTTGGATGTATCGTGGAGTGGAAAGAGACGGGAATCCCGGGGCATCCTGAAGGAGTAATTGCTTGTCCCTGCCATGGAAGTATCTTTAATAAGACCGGAGATGTCATCAGAGGTCCGGCCCCCCATTCTCTGGATCGGTTCAAAATGTACCTGGAAGATGAAAAGATAATCGTCGATATGACAGAAACTGTTAGTGAAGAGGAAATGATCCTGAAAGTTTGAAATATTGGTAATAAGTATAACCTGGAAAAAAGCTTGATTAGAATATGAAACTAATAACAAAAATAATGGACAGCCAGTTCTGGCGTTCAATTTTTCGTACCAGGCTACCAATTAAGACCAACCTTGATCGCTCTCTGATCATCTTTAACAGCCTGGCCATGCACATTCATCCTGTTAAAGTTCGGGAACGCGCTATCAGGTTTTCTTATACATTTTACCTGGGGATGATCTCTTTTTTCCTCTTCGTGGCGTTGGTAGTGACCGGCGTTCTTTTAATGCTCTACTACCAGCCAGCCATTCCCAATGCCTATAATAATATGAAGGACCTGCAATACGTGGTTTCCAACGGGATATTCCTGCGTAACATGCACCGATGGGCGGCTCACCTTATGGTGATCACTGTGTTCCTGCACATGTTACGGGTGTTTTATAAAGGTGCTTACCAACGGCCGCGGGAGTTCAACTGGGTTATCGGAGTTTTCCTTTTCCTGTTAACACTGCTGCTTAGTTATACCGGCTATCTTTTGCCGTATGATCAACTTTCCTACTGGGCGGTAACTGTGGGAGCCAACATCGTAAAATACGTCCCGGTGGTGGGTAAAAGTATCCGCTTCCTGCTCTTAGGCGGAAACGAAATTGGCGAATACACCCTTGTGCGTTTCTATGTTCTGCACTGTGTGATTTTACCCCTGATGATGACTTCCCTTATCGGTTTGCACTTCTGGCGTATCCGGAAAGACGGAGGATTGTATTGAAGAATTGGTACAGAGCAAAGGGAATTTATTTGAAAATTAAAACAGATCTAAAGTGAATTGTTATGGCTGAAACACCCAAATATCAAGTTGTAGAATCCGCCGACCCGGTACAAACTCCTCAACGATTAGCTTATTTCCCAAAAAAAGTACCGGCCAGGTTTGAAACAGAAAAAAAGCCGGAAAAATTGGTTATGAGTTTTCCCCATCTGATAATCCGTGAAGTAATCTGTTTTCTTTTGGTTGTGATCGTGCTGTCCCTGGTTGCATTGCTGTTCAACGCGCCGCTTGAGGAACTGGCTGAACCACAGCATACACCCAATCCTGCAAAAGCGCCCTGGTATTTTCTGGGATTACAGGAATTGCTGCACAGTTTTCCCCCGGTAGTTGCCGGTGTACTTATACCACTGTTGGTGGTCATCGCCCTGGTAATTATACCTTATTTTGATATTAATATTAAAAGAGAAGGTCTGTGGATTCACAATCCCAGAACTACATATCTCATATTTTCAGGTGTGATTTTGATTATGTTTCTGTTTTGTGTATTGTACGACGCATATTCGATTGCGATTCCCAGCCTGTTACTTTACGGCTTTGCGATATTGCCTTATTGGCTTAAACGGGAAAAAGGCTGGATTCACTGGCTTTCACACCGTTCTTTGGCAGAATGGGTTATGACCTGGTTTGTTCTTATTGCTATAGTGTTAACTATAATTGGCACTTTTTTCAGAGGACCGGGATGGAGCTGGGTATGGCCATGGAAATGAGCCCTCTTCAAACAATGAATAATTAATAATGAAGTGATTAACAGATAATTAGAATTAACATCACCTAAGAAAAAGGAATTACTTATGACCAAACTTCGAAAAGTCTACTTTATTACCGCAATCGCGTTTTTAGGCATATTAGCTATTTCTCCACTTAAGGATTATTTTAGCGAATGGCGTGCGGTTCAAAGGGATTATAATCGATATATTGAGAAACTGCCCCAAAAAGTTAAACCTTCCCCATTAGTGCTGAAGCAAATCTGGGTGTCGAAGCTGAACAGGATTGACCGTTGCATCACCTGTCATACCGGAATTGATAACGGGAAGCTGGCCAATGCCCCGCTTCCGTTCCGCAGCCATTCTCAAATTCCACACGATATTGCAACTTTTGGATGTACAATTTGCCACAACGGTCAGGGGCTGGCAACTAATTATTCCGATGCACATTTACCTTCAGCCTTTTGGGATAAGCCGGTGCTACCCGCACGCTATCTTGAATCTTCTTGCGGGCGCTGCCATATTAATGAAAATCTAAAGTTTACACCTGCCCTTAACCGGGGTCGGCAGGAAATCAGCGAATTAAATTGCATAGGCTGCCACGATTTGTTTGGCGGTTACAGAAAATCCTTTATTCCCTCATTGAACGGTATTGGTAATAAAGTGGTCAACAGGAACTGGTTAACGCACTGGTTGAAAAATCCCAGGGAGATACGACCTCAGACCAAAATGCCCAACTTTATACTTTCTAATAAAGAAGTGGAAATATTAAGTGATTTCTTAATGAGCTTTAAAAGCTTTTCCAATGGTGTGAAGCTGGATTCCCTGCCTGAAATTTACGTTAAGAATAAAGATGACGATAATTTCATAACCCTTGGCAAAACCCGTTTCAGCGAAGCGCGTTGCATAAGTTGCCATGCGGTGGAAGATAAGGGTGGGCATCTTGCTCCGGACCTGGCCAAGATTGCTTCCAAGGCAACCGCTGCATGGATTTTCAACTGCATCAATAACGTGCATCTCCTGCAACCCGGTGTGGAAATGCCCCAATATGGCTTCAGCACAAAGGAAACCGCCGCAATTACGGCTTATATGGAATCAGAGTTTGTCGACAGGGATTCACCGGCAGACACCATTGCCGTCCACCAGCCTCCCGCTAATTTCTTTGAACAGGGAATAGCACTATTCAATCAATACAACTGCGGTGGATGTCATGACCTGTCTTCAGAAAAAGTTTCCCTGAGCCGCGGGCCCGATTTGACTGCCATTGGCAGCAAAAAGACTTATCAGATTGATTTTGGTAAAACCAATATACCTCATACTTTGTACGACTATATAGATGCCAAGATTAGATCACCCCGCACCTTTGGTGAATCCGCCAGAATGCCTGAATATCAACTAAACAAGGCAGATAATCAGGCGATTACCGCGGTGCTTCTTTCCTGCCAAAATGAGCCACTACCCCGGGAATTTGTACGAACAGTTCCTCCGCCGGCAAAGTTCGATCCGCAAGGAAAGGTTGGGAAGATTATTCAAAAATACAGTTGTTTAAAATGCCATACCATAAACCAAACCGGTGGAACCATCGCACCCGATTTAAGCGTTGTGGGAAGTCAGCTTCAGCAAAAGTGGGTGGAAAGCTACTTCAAAGTCCCTTACTCACTTCGGCCGATTATGGAAGAAAGGATGCCCAACCTGTTCATAGCCGAAGATGAGATAGAAACTTTAACAGACTACTTCTATAAAGTGCTGGTAGATGACAGCCTTTCTATGGAAAACGGTTGGGATAACTCGGCAGAGGCCATCGCACGAGGGCAGGGATTGTTCAGGGAGAAATATGGCTGTCAGAGTTGCCACATTGTCGGAGGCAATGGAGGTTACGTAGGTCCACCTCTGGACAAAACCGGTAACCGTTTGCAATCTGGTTGGGTATACCACTGGCTGTTGAATCCTCAGAAATATAAACCCGAAACGTTGGAGCCTCATGCTGGTTTGTCCGAAGCTGAAGCAAAAGACTTAACAGCCTATTTAATGAGTCTGAAATCAGAAAAATAGTTATGAAACATTTACAGATGCATTTGATTATTTGCTTATTTGTTCTTTCTCAGATAAGCTGCCATGAGATACATCAATCAGGTACTGCATTACAAAAAGACAGGGACAGTCTTACAGTGGCCATTGCGGATTCCCTGATCCGCAATGATCCTTGGGTAAGATATACATACACAGAACGGCAGGGCAAACAATTGTTTGAGCAATACTGTGTAGTTTGTCATGGCCAGAGCGGCGAAGGAGACGGGTTCAATGCCTACAACCTCAATCCCAGGCCTCACAGCCTTTCGGATTCGACTTATATGAAAGCGCTCTCAAGCGAAACCCTTACGGAAACTATCTCATTTGGAGGCAAGGGTGTCAACAAATCCGTTTTAATGCCCGCTTACCAGAACACCCTTAGCAAAACGCAAATTTCAAAAGTGGTCGTATATATTGAAACTTTTACTCAAACCGTTTTTAAATCAATAAACCTGTAAGTTGTTAGCTTATAGGCAATCGGGCTCTTTCTTTTTCCGAAGTCGCCTACCGGGTAGGATTCAGCAACCCAACTTATTTCAATACAAGTTTTCGTGAATTTTTTGGATACCTGATACTTTAGTACTTCCAATAATTGATATTGATCACAATATATACTTTCCTGTAAATATTGGTGATCAGACATGGATGGCGTGATGGTGCCGGCTATTTCATGAGTATTGGAACCTCTACAAGGTTCTGGTCCTCCTCTATCAGAGGTGATTACGCCTGGATGCGGCAGCTGGATTATAATACTTCCCAGATATATCGTGGCACTCCAGGTGTCTATGAAGGCATATCTGTCCGCTGTATTAAGGACCCGCCAAAAAATAAGTGAAAACGCTATATCTATGCAGGAACAGATCATTTTAGTTCTCTTGAACCAGGGCAAGGCTTTTCTTTGTTAAGCAATCCCTAGAGGATCACACGACTGCAGGGAGCGTAATCCTCTTTGAGTAACAGCACAAAGAAAAAGCCTTGTCACGCTTTTTTGAAGATATCTTGGATAAGAATAGATTTTTCCCCTCCCTCTCCGGGGGAGGGGATTAGGGGGAGAGGCAAAAAACAGTGAGGATTACAGCTCGTTTCACTCGCTGTGATCCTCAGGGGGTGCTTAACAACGAAAAAGCCCTGCAAATGCCTTCGGCGTCTGCGGGATTTTTTATTTTCAAGCCTTTCAAACAGCAAGCTGTTTTCGGGCTTTCAATAAAAAACCCCGCCGCTTTCGCGGCAGGGCTTTTTCGTTGTAGCGGAGGAAGCGCTAAGCATACAAGTATTTTATTGTTATCATACTTTACAATAGATTACACAAAAGCGCTGAAAATCAATTCAAAAGGCCAATTTGATATAACTAAATGTAACCTTATGTAAAGAAATATGTTGATTTTATTTCCAATATATTTCCAATTGTTTACCTTTGCTTCATAAACCAATTCCGCTACACAATGCCAACAGTTAAATTAAACCTTCAGCAGCCATACACAAAGACGACAACCGGGAAAAGAATGCTTAGCCCGAAGGAAACACGGATCTACCTGTTTATTATTATCGGATTCAAAGAGGTCATTAAGATCAAAACCCCTTATGTAGTTCTCCCAAAAGAATGGGATTTCACTTTACATCTTAAAAATGAAAAGCTGGCCGGAGCAATTGAGTTTAATAGGAAACTGCGCGAGCTTAAAGATGAATTTCTGAACAAATACGATAAAACATTAAAGGATCATCCTGATTATTCGCTTACAACCATTTCACGAATATTGACAGATTACAGTAAAACATTAGGAAGGCCAAGTAAAGGCAATAAGGGATTCTTTGAAGTTCTGGACGAGTTTATAATATCAAAAGAGGGCGCCGTATCTGAGGGGACTGTTAAGAAATTCAGAACACTAAAAACAAGTCTTCAGGATTTCGGTACGCTGAATAAAGATTATAAGAATCTTGAATTTAGTATGATCAATGTTGCTTTCAAGAATGCTTATAGGAAATACCTACGGAACAGAAAGCCTGCAGGACGTCAAAAGACACGGCCAGAAGAATTTCAGTACGGCCTTTATACTGACACTCAGGCAAAGTACATTGAATGCCTAAAAACCTTCTTAAAATGGGCGGAGGAAATGAATTACAACAAACATTCAACATACAAAGAGTTTGAAAATTTTGAAAGCGCTGATGTTAAGAAGAAAAAGCAAAAAAATGATATTGTTACACTTTCCCTTCAGGAATTAAAGCAGTTTGCATCATTCAAATTTGATAAGGGGTCAACATTTGATCATGTCCGGGATTTGTTTTGTTTTTCATGTTATACCGGCCAGCGCTGGGGTGACGTTTCCCGCTTTGATAAACAGGAGCTTCACGGTGATGTATGGGAGTTTACTTCAGAAAAAACAAAGGAGCCAATTACTTTAGACCTGATCGGATTTGCATCACCGGCATTGATCATACTGAAAAAGTATGATTATGAATTACCTAAGATATCACTCACGAAGTTTAATTTTTACATTAAAAAAGCTGCTGAAACTGCAGGGATAAAAGCACCAACAACACAAACCCGCTGGGTGGGTCCCAAAGAAGTTAAATTAACAAAACCCAAATATGAATGGATCGGATCGCATTGCTCGCGCCGTACGTGCGTATCATTATTATTGAATGTCTATGGTGTGCCTGTTACTCATGTTCTTCAAATTACAGGCCATAGCGACCTTAAAACCCTGCAAAAATATATTAATCCTGACCGTGAAGCCAGGAGGGAGGCATTGAGTAAAACGAAGGCAATTACTGAGACATTGACCATTGTTAAAAAGAAAGCAATATGAAAGCAGGAATGCCATTGACACCAATTTCCTTGCTTCATCCCATTACTTCCGAAGATGAGGATTTTGCTATGAAGGTTTATGATGAATATAGTTTGCCGTATGATGAACTTTGCTGGTTAATCCGGGATATTAGGGACACACTAAATGATGGTTTTTCTGCATTTAAAAAAGACTCCAGATTTAGAGACACTTATAATGAACTATTTGCTTCAGATGTTGAAATTAAGGGAATTACAATCAATACAAATAAGGAAGATATATTTATAAAGACAGATTCATCATTGTTTGATTATTTTCTTAATCAGATACAAAAAATTCACAGTGAAATTGAAAAGAAAATAGATGATCAAGATCATTATCTACCAGCGTGGTCCAAAATAAACGCCTTGCTTAAAACCGATTTTTACATTTCAGATACTTCGTTAGGTCCATTTCAGAAAAATGTTGTTATAGGAATGTTCCTTTTTCATTTCCGATTAGATAGGGGTAAACCATTATTATCACAACTAGAATTTAAGTCAAAACAGGAGAAAGGTGAGTTTTTGGGATACGATAGTTATAAGCATTATTTAGCAGAAGCAGCCGAAAGGCGTTTAGAAAAATTTTCTTTTGATCCAAATATCTAATAAATTGATAATCAATAGGGGTTTTTATAAAAATTGATAATTAAATTTACCCCCTTTTCACTGAATTACAGGAACATACCTTTGTTGTCATTAATATCTGACAACAATGGGAATAACAGAACTACTTCAAAAAGAAAACTCATTAATCCTGGTAAGGTCGGAGGATCTTCCGATACTAGCGGATTTTTTAGCAAGTCGGTTTCCACAGCCCCAGGCTGCAGTAAAAGAGGAAATAGAAAAACCCATTCCACAGAATGAAGCAATTGAATGGCTAGGCAAAAGTCGCCAAACCTTCTACAAATTGCGCCGAAAGGGAATCATCACCGGTCACGCTTTGGGAGGTCGCCTCTACTTTTTTAAAAGTGAGTTGATTGAGGCTCTTAACAAGAAAAGGGCGTAATGTCTTGCATTGAACTACATATAACTTCTGATGATATTGATCAGGTCTGTTTGGTTGATGAAGCGGATTATCTCTTAATAAGCCAGTATCATTGGAATATTGTGAATGGATATGTAAAGTCGGGAAGAACTTTGATGCACCGGCTTATTCTTGATGTAACTGATCCAAATAAACACATTGATCACATAGATCATAATAGGCTTAATAATCAAAGGTCAAACCTCAGGATCTGCACTCGATCCGAAAACCAGCATAATCGAGTTAAACAAAAAAGTACATCCCAGTTCAAAGGGGTAACCAAATATGCTGGCCGATGGTTTGCACAAATTAGGAACAACAATCAATATATCTATTTAGGTCTGTTTAAAAATGAAATAACGGCAGCGAAAGCCTATGATCGCGCAAGCCGTGAGCTACATAAAGATTTTGGCCTTACTAATTTTGAACAAGTTGAAAACCTACCAAAACAACTAGATCTTCTTTTCAAGAATACCACAGCTGCACGCCGGACATCAATCAGACTTATTCAAAGTGCAGTAAGTGAGGGATGGATCAAGCAACTTGCTTTTTACCATTTGCTTAAATACAACTTTAATAATAGTTGTATCTATGCTTACAGGTCACGAATGAATGAGTTAGCGGCTCAGTTCGATATCTCAACAAAAACCCTTTACAATTACCTGAATTTTTTACGCACAAAGAATCTTATTTATGATCATTCAATCAACCTGAAACTAAAATCAATCCGTGAGTATAAGGCCAGGCGAATGAAAGCTATTTTACTAATGGATGATAGTCACGACCTGTTTGATATAAGCTGCTTGCTATATGCCAAATTGATTGAAAAGAAAATACAACAAATGGCCTTTATGGAATCAGTTAAGACGGCGAACAAAAGAAAATCACCAAGAATGGAAGGAGGGGACGACAAGTTTGATAACGGGCTTTGTGGAAGTCCCTTCCATCCTTCTTTATCATATAGACGATTGGCAAAGTTACTAAATTGTTCTGAATGTAAATCATTTAAGATAGTATCAAATCTCAATAAGCTGCAGGTACTCAGATCTGAAAAGCAGAAAGCGAAACTAATATCAAAGGATTTTAAAGCATTGAATCTTATTGAAGATTTCCCAGGTCACCGCTTCAATTTGGGGAACAATCTTTTTGAGCTAAACGCAAATAAAATTGAATTGCTTCAATATCCGGTATACTTAAAAAGGGTTTCTTATAAACAACAAAAAAGAGCCTTTTGTAAAAATCATAACAATCTTCTTAACGATAGTAATAGCAGCTATGGAAAAAGAGCAGAAGCATCGCATTAAAGAAATCAGGGAAACTTTCAAAATTCTGGAATCAACTCCAAATCTTTTGAGTGAAAATTCGATCTATTTTGTGAAGTCGCTGCGCAAGTATTTTGAGAAGCACAAAGTACTGTCTGAGAAACAATATAAAATCCTATTGGAAATAAAAAACAGTCGAGAATTTAAAAATGAATGTAGCGGATTATGCGCTAAATATAATATAAGATAATCAGGCAGTTAGATTTGAATAATTTGAATAAATGGAAATATGTTGAAAATAATGGTAAAAAAAGATGAAAAAATAACAGTTGTCCGATTACTTTTTTATTGTGTAAAATTTGGCCTACTGAGCCCAGAGGAAGCAGAGCGGGCTTTAAAGACTTCAGAGCTTCCAGATAACATTTTAGAAAGGTTGCGAATTGCTGAACTGAAAGGTAAAAATTGATATATTCAGATAACTACATAACAGTCGTAAAACAGTCGTAAAATGACAAAATTAGCAGGTGCAAAAGACGGGAAACCATTTGTAAAAAATGATCCTAGAATAAATAAAGCAGGCCGACCCAAAAAATTGCCTGATCTGGATGAACTTCTAAAAGAAGTGCTGGGAGAAGAAATCAAAGGAAAGGTAGCAATGAAATTAATATTGCTGGCCTTACGACAAAAAGCAATGAAAGGAGACGTCCGAGCTGGGGAGCTGATCATGGATCGTGGTTATGGCAAGCTAGTAACGAAAAAAGATATTGACTTGAATTTGGAAACAATGAGCGAAGCAGATATTGACAGAGTAATTGAAAAACTATCTAATACTACAAAACATGAATAAATTCGAAATGATGCTCGGTTATTCGACAAACCGGGAAATGAAAAAGAAAATCCTTCAGGAAATGAAAACTGAAGGCAAGTCATTACAGGAAATTTGCGCCCGCTATTCAATGCCGCACTCAGTGCTTTTGGATGATGAGGGTAAATTTGAATATAACGGGACCAGGATAACACCAGCTGAATGGTATAAACTTAATCCTTTGGGTGAATTTGGCAAACTTGTGACAATTGCGACACGCAAACAGCGTGAACGATGGAGAAACGAATCTATAACGAAAAAATTAGTTTAATATGGAAAAACGTAAATTGATCTGGGAATCAAAATCAGAATCTATTGCATTCGAAAAGGCTGTTATATCAACTGCTGAAAAATGCAATTCGCTTGTTGAACTTTTTGAATCATTCCAGGAGTGGAAACGTATTGAGAGTTTAGAAGATTGGATCCAACTAGTTGATAGTCCTAAAGACTATTTTGATAAAATTCTGATTGCCTCTTTGGATTTAAAGGTAACCGGCAAACAACCAAATCCGGAAATTCTGGCACAACTGTATGGGGTAGATCGCTCGTCGTTTCTTAACTTAACAGCTGGGATGCCGGTTAATGAGACCTGCGAACCATGTAAAAAACTGAAGATCCACAAAGGATCAACAGCAATATCATTGTCCAGTTATCAGCAATTTGAGTCTTTTATGATTTTCAATTCTGGACACTTCGTTCTTAATATTGAAACAGTTAAAGTTAAGAAGGAGACTTTTAAAATTTTTGCAGACACGGAGGCAAAGATTAAGGTCGTGACTTTTTGGGAATCCCTTTGTGATATTCTTAATCAGTATCACGACAAATATCACATCAACAATGAAGATAAAAGGATATTTTGTAAGGCTTTGAAACTTCAACAATCTGAAGGTTATGAGGGTAAGTTTGTGGTTAATAATCAGTTAGTGAGTTTAGAGATTCAAAATATGAAATAAGATGAGAAAAATACTTGTACACAAAAATCAGAAGTATGGCCATTTCGAATATAAATTTGAGGGTGACAAAGGATTTAGAATTATCCCGTCATGGGTGGATTCTAAAGAGAAAATAATTCAATGGTATACGGCTGGCGGTCATACAGGCACTCATGGACAATATGATTTGCCCGAAGTTGTGTTCTGTAATGAAAAAGGCATTCCGGCTGTACATTACAGAATCAAATTAAATGAAATGTTAGCAGGTCATAAATTCGCCATGGTCGATTATGACAAGCAATTCCTAATTGAACCTGATATGTTCGTGCCTGATGCTGAAAAATTGGAGTTTCTCCAGGATCACAGTTCTGTGAAAATGGACCAGGAGGCTAGTAAGCTTACAACTGATCAGGAAAAAATTATGTATTATTTGAATGTTATCCCTGATGAAACAAAGGAAATATACAAAACATTCTTAAATGAAAAACTGACTCCTGATGTTATTAAAGAAATTTGCACTAACAACGCGCGAACATATTCACTTCCGGCTGAAGTTGAATTTATTGAAAAGTAAAAAGATTTGTTTTGTATTTGATAACTTATTAGTTTAGTGTTTTGTTCCGGGGAGGGGGTCTCCCTAAAGAACGAGACAAACGACCCCGGATCAACTCCGGGGTTACTTTTTAGAATTTGATAAAATTAAAAACCATGAAAACTACTTTTATGATTGTTTCCTTTTTATTTATATCGGTTTCTGCATTTAATCAAAGTGATATGACTAAAAGACGTATCAAGGCTATTGAAGGTCTATGGAAACTTGATGAAAATGGTAATGTTACTTATCAAAGAATAGTTGATTCGCTTAATTTAAGCAAAACCGAGCTTTATAATAAGGCTATGGATTATTTTGTATTAAACTACGGTGATGCAAATTCAGTCATTCAAAATAAGGATATTGAGAATGGCATTATACTTGGAAAGGGATTATTTAAATCAGTTCATTTTTCTTCAGCCGTTTTAATTTTTTACACAATAGATGCCTGGCATATTTTAAAAATTGAAGTAAAAGATGGTAGAGCAAGAATTACACTTTCATTAACGCAATATGAAGTAACAATAAGTGGAGGTGATACCCCAGACAATCATAGTTCCCAACCTATATCATATTACTATCCAATTAATCCTAAGGGCAGCCAAAAGAATCTCTTTGGAGAAGCTTTCGTTAAGTCACATATACGTGCTACAGAAACACTTGATAATATTGAAAAAGCTTTAAAAAGTGGCAGTGGAAAAAAAGCAAATGATAATTGGTAAGGAATAACCCCACTAAACTATCTAAGCATTTTGATCTTAGATAAAATTTGTACTGGCTGAAATTAGAATATTGCACTGATATAGCAAGGCCCCTGGAGAAATCTGGGGGTTTTGCGATAATAACAGTTGTTATCATGAAAATATTTTGAGAATTGGAAACATTGTCATAACTTGGGTGTTATATTTGCAGTCCGAATATAAAGCTATGTTAGATAAAGAGTTTAAATATTATCTTGAACATCAAGAAGAATTGGTTAAACAGTACAACGGGAAATTCATTGTTATTAAAAATAACAGTGTAATTGGTGCTTATGTTAGTGAAATAGAAGCCTATAACGTAACGTTAAAGAGCCATGAACTTGGTACTTTTTTAATCCAACTTTGTTTACCCGGTAAAGAAAGTCATACTGTTACATTTCATTCACGGGTAGTCTTTAACTAATACCTCATGACTTTAGAGCATGTGCCTAATTTTAACGCATTTACAACCAAGGCGAATGGGCTTGTCAATGTGCTTCAATCTAATGTGTCAGTTTTACAGCCTATTCCGGGTAAAGATTCAAAAATACTGACTTTTGTTGCAATTTGGGATACAGGAGCAACATCTTCTGTAGTCACACCGAAAGTAGTAGCGAGTTTGGGCTTAATTGCTTCAGGCAAAACTGATCTACATGGTGTAGCAGGTGGAAAAGAAAATGCAGACACTTTTGTAGTTAGTTTAATATTGCCAAATAGAGTCCGTGTAGATGGTGTAAGGGTGGCAGAGGTTCCTCAACTAACGGGTAACGCTGATATACTAATTGGAATGGACATCATTACTATAGGAGATTTCTCTATTACTAATGTTGATAAGAAAACTGTTTTTACTTTCAGATTCCCATCTATTAAGACAATAGACTATGTCGAAGAAGTTAATAATCTTAACAAACTAAAATTTGCTAAAGTTGGTCGTAACGATCTTTGTCCCTGTGGTAGTGGGAAAAAATACAAATTTTGTCATGGAATGAATAGTCCAGTCAATACTGTCTAATTTGAACTGTAAAATCTTTTTAGCCTAAAATACAAATACTACCTTTATTAAGCATCGATTACCCTCGGAGAAATCCGGGTGTTTTGCTTTATATGACAAATCCATATTTCCAACATATTTCCAATCTAAAAAGGAAAAAGCCTGTAAGTTGTTAGTTTACAGGCTTCAGCATTTCTGCTTTGTAGCGGAGGGAGGATTCGAACCTCCGACCTTTGGGTTATGAGCCCAACGAGCTACCACTGCTCCACCCCGCAATATCGAGGGGCAAATGTAGTATATAAGGGGCACATACCAAAACAATTTTGAATTTATTTTGATTTACAAGTCAGAGGATTAAATGATGAATTAAAACTTCCGGCTTCATATTCCCAACTCCAGACTTCAGTATTATTTAAATTTTAATTGTTAGTTTTGCTTACAAAATATGAACTCAGCTGTTGTTAAAGATTAGAAACTTATGTATTAACTGAAAATTATTTACTATGCCAAGAGTATTTAAAGCAACAGAGATTGAAAAGGAAGAAAAAGAAGTTAAACGTGATTATCTCGACAGACATATGCCACATGTTTTCTGTCCCGATACAGTTAAACGGGGAGAAAAATTTGAGGTCAAAATAAAACTAGGTGATGAGTATCCCCATCCGGATGAACATGATCATTTTATAAGCGTGATACAGCTTTGGAACAGGGAAACACTCCTCGCGGAAGCCCGTTATACTGCAGGTGTTTATGGCAATGTGCCTTCTCATTTTGAGGTTGATTTCTATATTGTTGCTCCTGAAGTATCAATGAACCTTTCTGCAATGTCAGTGTGTACAAAACATGGGCTTTGGCAGAGCGAAGACAAACCTGTTAAGGTGGTATCACAGGTTTAAATTCCCATTTTTTTGGTCCGGTTAATTCATTTGATGAGGCAGGATTATTATCTTTGCAGGCCGATTAAATCATAGAAAATGGCTAAGGACGATAAGAAAAAAAGCAACTGGCGCGATAAATACAGATTTTCTGTAATAAATGANNACTCTGATCTCATTCACGAACCTGCGGGAATTTATTCCCGGATATCCTGACGTTACTATGCGTCGCAATATCCTGATGAGCGCGATACGTCTTGATTCTCTCGATCGTGAGCTCAAGTTAAGGGATAAATATTTCGATAATCTGAATGCAATCATATCGGGCAACAAACCTGTTGAAATGTCTGTGCAACAAGACACTGCAAATAATTATAAAGCAATCAAATTCAGCACTTCCTCCAACGACTCTGCTTTAAGGGCTCGTGTCGAGAACGAAGAAAAATACAATCTCACAATCGGACCATCAGCAACCGGATCAGTATCAGGTCTGGCCAGCCTCCATTTTTTCCCTCCTGTTAAGGGAATCGTTTCGGGGAAGTATGATGTCAGAACAAAACATTTTGGTACGGATATCGTTACAAAACCTAAAGCTCTTGTTTCCACAGTTCTTGACGGAACCGTAATATTCACCGGATGGACAATGGAAACCGGATTTGTAATTGAGGTTCAACATGCGAATAATATCGTTTCAGTGTATAAACATAATGCCAGTCTCCTCAAAGAAACAGGTGATCTTGTCCGTGCCGGTGATGTAATCTCTGTTGTCGGCGATTCCGGTGAACTATATACGTCTGGTCCTCATCTTCATTTTGAGATCTGGTTCAAAGGGAGTCCTCTGGATCCCGAAAAACATATTTTATTCTAATAACCAGGAAACCCGGTATGCCAGAAAGAATTGCATTGTTAGGCTCAACTGGGTCGATCGGTACCCAGTCTCTGGATATCATTTCAAAGTATCCCGAAAAGTTTGCTGTTGAGGCCCTTATTGCCGGAAACAATATTGATCTTCTTATACAGCAGGCACATAAGTTTCAGCCTGATTCAGTCGTTATCGCAAATACTGATCATTATCTGCAATTAAAGGAAAATCTTCATAATACAAATATTAAAGTCTATGCAGGCAATGAGGCTATAGAACAGGTTGTCTCCTCATCAAATGTTGATGTTGTCATTGCTTCTATTGTAGGCTATTCCGGAGTGAGACCCACCATTGCTGCAATAAAAGCAGGGAAAAAAATAGCCCTCGCAAACAAAGAGACCCTTGTTGTGGCAGGTGAAATTATAGGCAGAATGGTAAGAGAATCGGGAAGCATTATAATTCCTGTCGATTCAGAGCATTCGGCAATTTTTCAATGTCTGGTTGGGGAATCCGGAAATCCAATTGATAAAATTACTCTCACAGCTTCGGGAGGGCCATTCCTGAATATGTCCGAAGAGATGTTGAGGGATGTTAAGCCCAGCGATGCTCTTAAACACCCAAACTGGAATATGGGTTGTAAGGTCACTATTGATTCTGCTTCACTTATGAATAAAGGACTGGAAGTTATTGAAGCAAAATGGCTTTTTAATCTCACACCTGAACAGATTTCGGTTATTATTCACCCACAATCGATCATTCATTCATTTGTACACTTTGCTGACGGATCTGTAAAAGCTCAGCTTGGCGTTCCTGATATGAGGGTTCCGATCCTTTATGCACTTAGCTATCCCGATCGTCTGCATTCTGATCTTCCGCGACTAAAACTGGAGGATTGTAAATCTTTAACATTCAGCGATCCCGATATAAAAAAATTCCGGAATCTTCCATTAGCGTTCGAGGCACTTAAACGGGGTGGAAACATGCCATGTATATTAAATGCAGCCAATGAGATGGCAGTCTATGCTTTTCTTGACGAAAAAATAGGATTTACTCAAATACCGGAAATTGTGGAGTACACTATGGGAAATTGTTTATTTTCCCCTTCTCCTGATCTGGATTTCCTTGAAGTTACTGATACAAGTGCAAGGGAAACAGCTATGCGATTTATTAATAAACTTCAAAAAGAAAGATGACAATACTTATTAAAATCCTGCAGTTTGTAATGAGTCTTTCAATTCTTGTGATAATACATGAATTAGGACATTTTACGCTTGCCAAATTTTTCAAAACAAGAGTCGAAAAATTTTACCTCTTTTTTGATCCATGGTTTTCACTTTTTAAACATAAGAAGGGCGAGACCGAATATGGTATAGGATGGCTCCCTCTTGGCGGTTATGTAAAAATTTCCGGAATGATTGATGAATCAATGGATAAGGAGCAGATGAAACTCCCTCCTCAACCTTGGGAATTCAGGTCGAAAACATCATGGCAACGACTTCTGATAATGACCGGAGGTGTTATCTTCAATTTTATTTTCGCTATGTTGATTTTTATTATTGTTTTATTTGCCTGGGGCGAAACATATCTGCCAACAGCTAATGTAAAATATGGAATTGTTACGGACTCGGTTGGTTATGCTATTGGTCTCAGAAACGGAGATAAGATACTGACGGTCGACAATCAACATGTTGAAAACTTCATGGAAATAACATCCGATATTGTTTTGAACAATCGCAAAACTATTCAGGTTGATCGGAATGGGACACTTCTGAATATTGAAATCCCCAAGGAATATGTTCCTAAAATGCTGAAGGGCAAAGGCCAGATTGACTCCAGGATACCGTTCGGACTATATGTAGTTGAAGGCTTTGGAAAAAAATCTCCGGGCAAATCGGCAGGTATTCTTCCTAATGACCAGATTATCGGTCTCGACGACAAAAAATTTGCCTATTACGATGAATTTCAAAAGTATCTTTACGATAACAAGGAACATCAAATAATTGTCGATATTTCACGAAAAGGTGAAAACCTTAATATTCCGGTAACACCCGACTCGCTGGGAATGCTGGGGATCAGCAGGTCCATTTCCCTTTCTCAGATATTTGATCTCAAAACCGTTAAATACGGATTCCTGCAATCGATTCCAGCCGGAATTAACAAAGGTTTCAAGACGATCACTGATTATCTTAAGCAATTCAAACTTATTTTTTCAAAGCATACAAAAGCCTATCAATCATTGGGTGGTTTTATTACAATCGGTAACATATTCCCGGGTGTCTGGGACTGGCAAAGGTTCTGGAACCTTACTGCATTCCTTTCAATTATACTGGCAGTCATGAATATTCTGCCAATACCGGCTCTTGACGGAGGTCATGTTCTGTTTTTACTATTTGAGGTAATTACCGGAAAAAAACCAAGCGATAAGTTCCTTGAATATGCACAGATTACAGGGATGGTAATATTACTGGCACTATTACTCTATGCCAATGGTAATGATATCCTAAGGCTTATCAGGAAATAGATTAAATGTTACACAGTGTTTGTATTTATATAAACTATTTCTAACTTTGTGTGAATTCTAATACTAAACGAGATGCAAAGAATAGGTTTAACAGAGATATTACTGATATTAGTTTTAATAGTACTGCTTTTTGGCGGTCGTAAAATTCCCGAACTTATGAAAGGCATTGGTCAGGGGATGAAAGAGTTTAAGAAAGCCTCTAAATTTGATCCTGCAGATGAGGATAAAGAAGTAGCGCGCAAAGAATAAGTTGTAATACCACGATATTCAGATAAAAACCTGTATTGATGTGCAGGTTTTTTTGCAAAAATCACACCAGTTCATATTTCTGATTCCTTCTCCCCGGAATAAATCCAGCTTCTTTTATAATTGATTGCATCTCACTGGCATTGAAACGGTTATTAGCCCCGGCTGCACTAACCACATTCTCCTCAATCATAATAGATCCAAGATCATTTGCCCCTGAATGAAGTGACAACATCCCAATGTCCTTACCAACAGTCAAAATTGATGCCTGTATATTTCTGATGTTATTTAATAAGATCCGGCTTATGGCAATCAATCTCAAATAATCCGGACCGTTGTAGCTGCTTCTGATCCCATGTTTTTCTAAAAGGACGGTTCCCTCATCCTGAAAGGGCCATGGAATAAAAGTTATGAATCCAAAATGATTTTCCTGTTTTTCAGCCTGAAGATCTCTGATCCTGATAAGGTGTTCAATCCTCTCCCTGGCTGTTTCTATGTGGCCAAACATCATAGTCGCCGAAGTAGGGAGATTCAATTTGTGAGCTTCACGCATCACCCCAAGCCATTCTTCCGATGTAGCCTTAGCCGGAGAAACAACTCTTCTTACTCTGTCGGAAAGAATCTCCGCTCCTGCTCCGGGCAGACTATCGAGTCCTGCTTCAATCAGATGAGAAAGAACCTCCGAATGTGATAACCCTTCCTTCTTTGCTATGTGAACAATCTCCGGAGGTCCCAGGGCATGGAGTTTTAATGAGGGGTACAATTTCTTCAGATTTCTGAAAAGATCAACATAAAAGCTCAAGCCAAGCTCCGGATTCATCCCTCCCTGTAAAAGAAGCTGATCTCCTCCGAGTGTATACAATTCATCAATTTTGGATTTATAATCATCTATCGAGGTAATATATGCTTCCTGAGATCCTTTTTTCCTGCAAAAGTTACAAAATGTACATTGAGAAAAGCAGATATTGGTAATATTCACATTCCTGTCAATCATCCAGCCCACAATTTTACCCGGATTATGCAATTGCCGGAGCTTGTTTGCCACAAACATAAGCTCTTCAACAGGAGCAGTGGTATAAAGAGCAACTCCTTCCTCAACATCCATTGGAATAAGCCGCAGGGCTTTTTCATACAGTTCTTCTAATATCATCTATATAAACAAATTACCGTAATCAATACAATTAATACAGTTCTTTTTGGGTTGATGGAAATAATCAGGGCAAAGGTAACTCTTTGGAAACAAAACAATCAATATTTTAGTTAACTTTACAACTTCAAAAATTGCAGGATAATTATATGAAACCAGAAATTCAAAGAATATCTCAAATATCATCTGACCAATCTGTTATATGTATTCTTGGAGGCGATCATATTCCTGAAAGGTTAAAACTTACTAAACAGGAAACAGTTTTTGCCAGTACTCAGATTCAGACCAAAGAAGAATTTATTTTTATTAATTCTTATAACAGATGTACCTACCTGATCAGAACTAAGGAAGGAATTGCGCATTATAAAGTCCGGGAGGAACTCAGAAGGACAGCTTACAATTTAAGAAAGCTTATCAGAGAGAACAACCATTCTGAACTGGTCGTCACTTCCGATAAGGCCTATAAAGGTGCAATTGAAGATTTTACGGAAGGACTTCTCCTGAGCTTCTACTCTTTCGATAAATACAAGACAAAAGCAGGGAAGGATGATAAAAAATTCTATCCGAAAAAGCTTCTGTTGCAAGGCGAAGTTACCAATTCAGATATTAAATGGCTTGTCGATCTTACTGATGCTGTTTATTTTACACGAGATCTTATTCAGGAACCTGTTAACCAGCTGAATGCGACTTCTCTGGCGGGTGAGATCAGGAAAATTGGTGATGCTGCAGGTTTCAAAGTTGAGGTACTAACAAAGGGGAAAATAGAAGCATTAAAAATGGGAGGGCTTCTGGCTGTTAATAAAGGGAGTGTGGATCCACCCGTTTTCTGTATCCTGGAATGGCATCCGGCAGAGTGCCTTAACAAGAAACCGATTGTCCTGGTCGGAAAGGGAATTGTCTATGACACAGGAGGTTTGAATATAAAAACAGGTGATTTTATGGCGGGTATGAATGGTGATATGGCCGGAGCTGCAACGGTAACCGGTGTTCTGCATACTGTTGCAAAAACCGGCATTCCTCTTCATATTATTGGATTAATCCCTTCGACGGATAATCGTCCCGGAGGAAATGCTTATACTCAGGGTGATATCATTACCATGTTTAATAAAATGAGTGTCGAAATCGGCAATACAGATGCTGAAGGAAGGCTTATACTCGCAGATGCTATCAGCTATGCTTCAAAATATTCCCCGGAATTAATAATAGATATTGCAACTCTTACCGGTTCAGCGGCATTAACATTTGGAAACCAGGCAATAGCTGTAATGACGAATGCCGACAGGAAATATATCAACCTGCTTGAGGAATGTGGTAACGATGTTTATGAAAGGATTGCAGAATTACCTTTCTGGGAAGAATACGGCGAGTTGCTGAAATCTGATGTTGCTGATCTTAAAAATGTCGGCGGACGTGAAGCAGGAGCTATTATTGCAGGTAAATTCCTGGAGCGTTTTACCAAATTTCCTTTAATACATATGGACATTGCCGGGACAGAAATGCTGAAAAAGGATGATTATTACAGACTTAAAAGCGGACCTGCATCGGGGTTAAGGTTGCTATCGACATTCCTCAGGAGAATTGCATCTGAATATGCAGAAAAGAAATAGAAATTTATGGAAAAGAAAACAATCCTTGCCGGCATCTCTCACGGAGATATTAATGGGATCGGATATGAAGTCATTATCAAAGCTCTTTCTGACCCCACAATAAATGATATTTGCACAACTATTGTATATGGTTCCCCAAAGGTAGCTGCTTACCATCGTAAAGCATTGAATGTTAATAATTTTAGCTTTAATAACATCAGGACGGCAGAAGAAGCTCATGCGAAGAAAGCTAATATGATTAATTGCCTTGATGATAATATCAGGGTGGAACTTGGAAAGTCAACACCTCAGGGAGGGGAAGCTGCTCTTGTTTCACTCGAAAAAGCAGTTGCAGACCTGAAAAGCGGTAAAATTGATGTACTGATTACCGCGCCTATTGACAAACAGAATATTCAATCGGAGAATTTTCATTTTAAAGGGCATACCGATTATCTGAAATCTGTTGCTGGTGCCGGGGAAGCTCTTATGTTTATGATTGGTGAAAGCATGAGAATCGGCATCGCTACTGACCATGTCCCGCTTAACAAAGTTCCGGGGTTAATAACTATGGAAACCCTTATACATAAAATCAGGCTTATGAATCAGTCTCTCATGCTTGATTTCGGAATCCGCAAACCTCGTATTGCTGTACTTGGACTTAATCCGCATGCCGGCGATAACTCCTTGCTCGGGACAGAAGAGGTTGAAATAATAAGCCCGGCAATTCTGCAGGTTCAAAAAGAGGGAATAATGACATTTGGGCCATTCCCTGCAGATGGTTTTTTTGGAGCCGGATCATTTACAAAATTTGATGGGATACTGGCAATGTATCACGATCAGGGGCTTGCTCCCTTTAAAGCATTATCGTTTGATTCAGGCGTTAACTTCACTGCAGGATTACCTTTTATAAGAACTTCACCGGTTCATGGTACTGCTTTTAATATTGCCGGGAAAGGTGAAGCATCAGAAAATTCATTTCGCCAGGCAATTTATCTCGCGTGCGATATTTTTAAAAACAGGCAGTTGTATAACGAAATATCGAAAAATCCCTTAAAACATCAGGATATTGAAATTCATAGCGACCGCGTTGATGAACTTCCTCCTGAAATATTTAATCCTGAACAATAAATATGATTGATTATATTAAAGGTGACATTACCCGAATCACACCGACATTCCTTACAATGGAAACGGGAGGAATAGGTTATCTGATCAATATCTCGTTAACGACATTTTCGAAGCTTGAGGCAAAGAAGGAATTTAAAATTCTGATTCACGAAGTCATCAGGGAAGACAGCCATCAGCTCTTTGGATTTGCTGATACTGAAGAACGGGATATTTTCAGGTTGCTGATATCAGTTACAGGTGTAGGTGCTAATACCGCAAGGATGATGCTCTCTTCACTTAGTCCGGGCGAGATAGAAAAGGCAATTTTAGGTTCAGATGCTGACCTTTTAAAAAGCGTCAAAGGAATAGGATTAAAAACCGCTCAGCGGATTATAGTTGATCTGAAAGACAAGCTTGGCAAACATGCCGGAAGTGGTGAAATATTTGCCTTTGCAGACAATACAAAGCGCGAAGAAGCGTTATCTGCATTAGTAATGCTGGGATTTGCCAAAAGCACTGTCTCCAAAGTCGTTGATAAAATTGTCAGAGATGAAAAAAACCTGACTGTTGAGGATATGATAAAGAGAGCGCTTAAAAACTTGTAATTCTGAATATAAGCCGGATTGAGATCAGGGATATCACATAAGAATATTCTGATATTTTCGTATCTTCTGCTGTTAGCTTCTCTTCTCTTGATGTGCTCAGAAGCAAGTAGTCAGACTACTTTGCAAAAAGGTCAGTCACCGGATACAGCACGCAAATCAATTCTGAAACTTAAGGATGACTCTGGAATTCCATGGGAATTACAACAAAAGGCCCCACTTTTCCTCGATAAGCCATCAAATTTCAAATCCACGGTTATTTATGACCCTGATAAGAATGAATATATCCTTTACGAGAAAATAGGAGCTTTAGATTATCGTACTCCCGTACATATGAGTCCTGAAGAATTCAGGAAATATGAATATGCCAAAGCAATGCGCGATTACTGGCAATCTCGTATATCGGGTGCTCAGGCCGGATTCAAGTCAAACCTGATACCACAAATAGAAATCGGAGGCGCAGCATTTGATAAAATATTTGGGAGTAATACTATCAATATAATACCCCAGGGATCGGCTGAACTTATATTCGGGATCAATATCTCAAAAACTGAAAACCCGACACTCTCTGAAAAACTCAGAACAATTCCAACATTCGATTTTAAAGAGAAAATTCAGATGAATGTAACTGGTACCATTGGTGACAAAATGACGCTCGGAGTGAATTACAACACCGATGCAATGTTTGAATTTGAAAACAGGACAAAACTTCAATATGCTGGAAAGGAAGATGAAATACTTAAGAAAGTTGAAGCCGGGGATGTTACTCTTCCCCTGACCGGGACTCTTATCACAGGTAGCTATAGCCTGTTTGGACTTAAGACAGAAATGCAATTCGGAAAGTTGACTGTCACCACCGTACTTTCCCAGCAGAAGGGACAATCTTCTGTCATAAATGCTGCGGGAGGTGCTCAACTGACAGATTTTGATATACTTGCTGATTCCTATGAGGCAAACAAGCATTTCTTTATATCACAATATTTCAGAGATACCTATGATGCATCATTAAAAAACCTGCCAATTATCAGTTCAGGGATCAATATTGACCGGATCGAAGTATGGGTAACAAACAAGTTAAGCAGTTTTCAGGATGCCAGCAACAGGAACATAGTTGCTTTTGTTGACCTGGGTGAGAGCAAAAGCCATATTTTCAATAAGGTCCCGGCTTTTCAGGCAACTCCGGGAGCGATGATATACCCTGACAATAATGCGAATAAAATGTATGAACAGTTTACTACTGCATACAACATCATCCGGAGCGTTGACCAGGTCACAAACGCATTTGCTCCATTATATCCTGGATTCCAGATCGGTCGTGATTATGAAAAGATTGAAAATGCCAGAAAACTTGATGAAAGGGAGTACTATTTTAATAAGCAGCTGGGTTTTATTTCGCTTAATACGGCTTTGAACGCAGATGAGGTTCTGGCTGTTGCTTATGAATATACAATTGCAGGCCAGGTGTTTAAAATTGGTGAATTTTCGACAGATGGAATCGCAGCCCCGCAGACTCTGATACTAAAACTGTTAAAAGGCACCAATCTGAGTCCAAAACTGCCTACCTGGAAACTGATGATGAAAAACATTTATTCTCTCGGATCAGGAAAACTGGATAAAAACAACTTTGTACTTAATATCCTTTACCAGGATGATAAAACAGGTAATTCAATAAACTATATACCTGAGGGGAATCTTGCCAACAAAATATTACTCCAGGTCATGGGTCTTGACAATCTGGATTCCCAGCTTGACAGGCAACCCGATGGTTTTTTCGATTTTATAGATGGAGTGACTGTAATAGCTGACAGGGGAAGAATTATTTTCCCCTTTATAGAACCTTTCGGAAGTCATCTCAAAAGTATGATTTCCGATCCTGCCCTGGCTTCGAAGTATATCTTTCAGGAGTTATATGATTCGACTCAGACGGTTGCCCGCCAGATAGCCGAGAAAGACAAATTCGAATTTAAAGGACATTACTCATCTGCATCCGGATCAGTGATCAGGCTTAATGCAACGAGTATACCGCAAGGTTCAGTTAAGGTTACTGCTGGAGGTGTGCCACTAAGTGAAAACACCGATTATATAGTTGATTATAATATGGGAACGGTGACAATAATTAACAGTGCCCTTATTGATTCACAAACACCCATTCAGGTTTCACTGGAGAACAACCAGTTTTTTGGATTCCAGACAAAAACACTTGTTGGAACTCATCTCGATTACAGAGCTTCAGATAAGTTGGATATCGGAGCGACAATACTTCACCTGACAGAAAGACCTTATACGCAGAAAGTAAATTATGGAGAGGAACCTATTTCAAACACAATATGGGGTTTAAATACTTCATATAAGACAGAATCACAATTACTTACAAAGATAATTGACAAAATTCCACTGCTCAATACAAAAACTCCGTCATCAATCTCCTTTTTTGGTGAGTTTGCTAACCTGATACCCGGTCATTCTCAGGCGATATCGAGCGCTGGGAATTCATATATTGATGATTTTGAATCCAGCGAAATACCTCTTGATATGAAAGCATTTAATGCCTGGAGTATTTGCAGTGTCCCTCAGGGACAGGATCAGATTTTTCCTGAAGCGAAGTTTAATAACAATCTTGTCAGTGGTTTTAACCGGGCAAAAATAGCCTGGTATGTGATAGACCCTCTCTTTTTGCGTAATGGATCCTCGACTCCGGACTATATAAAAAATAATCCTGATGAACAATCCAGCCATTTTGTAAGAGAGATATATGAAAATGAAATTTTCCCTTATAGAGAAAGCCCCAGCGGAATTCCTGCTACTATAGCCGTTTTAAACCTGGCGTATTATCCTGACGAAAAGGGCCCCTATAACTACGATACTGCCCCTGGCACCTATTCTGCAGGAATGAATACCAGCGGAAACCTTAATGACCCTAAATCAAGATGGGGCGGCATAATGAGAGAGGTGCTTACAAACGATTTCGAAGCTGCTAACATTCAATATATCAAGTTTTGGGTAATGGATCCATTTGTTGATAATCCCACCGATGAGGGAGGAGATCTTTACATAAACCTGGGGGATATTTCAGAAGATATTTTGAAGGATTCAAGGAAAAGTTTTGAGAATGGACTTCCTAATTCACCAGTGGTTAAAAATGTCGATACTACTGCATGGGGAAGGGTACCAACAATTCAGTCTGTTGTTAATGCTTTTGATAACGCCCCTTCATCAAGGTTGTATCAGGATGTCGGGCTTGATGGCCTTAGCGACCAGGACGAACAGACATTCTTCAAAGATTACCTTCAGAAATCAGCCCTCATCATGGATCCTGATTCCTACCAGCAGATTCTGAAGGACCCGTCAGGGGATGATTATCATTATTACAGAGGATCGGATTATGATGTCCAACGTCTGGGCATTCTCGACAGGTATAAAAAGTATAACGGACAAGAAGGAAACTCACCTACATCCGAGATGTCGAAAGAGTCTTATCCCACTGCCGGATCAACATTGCCGGACATGGAAGATATTAACCGTGATAATACATTAAGCGAAACAGAAAGCTACTATCAATATAAAGTCAGTATTCGGCCTGGAGACATAAAAGTTGGTTCAAATTACGTAGTTGATGATATTGAATACGAAGCTACCTTTCCAAACGGTAAAAAATCAAAAGTAAAGTGGTACCAGTTTCAGATTCCTATAACTGATTATCAGAAGGCTATTGGCCCTATTCAGGATTTTAAATCTATCCGGTTTATGCGAATGTTTCTTAAAGGCTTCAAAGATCCTGTTATTATGCGGTTTGCCAATCTTGACCTTGTTCGGGCAGAATGGAGAAAATACAATATTTCATTTACGGAAGGTGCAGAAAGGATTACAATGCCACAAGCTTCAGATGGAACGTTTGAAATAAGTTCTGTCAGTATCGAGGAGAATTCGGGGAAAGTGCCGGTTAATTATGTTTTACCTCCCGGATTTAACAGACAAACAGACCCGCAGAACCCACAGCTGCAACTGCTTAACGAACAATCAATGGTACTTA
>PLML01000116.1 GCA_003141525.1 Bacteroidales bacterium | reverse complement strand
AATTATTTACGGAAGAAAAAGACAAAAGATTGCTTCGCTTCGCACGCAATGACGTTGCAATTAATCAAGTTCTGATTTTAACGTGAAACGAAAAACCCGAAACAACCAACCAGTAACCAGTAACCAGTAACCAGTAACCAGTAACCAGTAACCAGTAACCAGTAACCATAAAAAGATCCTATGCCATTTCATATAACCATACTTGATATTATAGATATAGTACTAGTTGCATTGGTATTATTCCAGCTTTATCGGCTTATCAGAGGTACAGCAGCCCTGAGTATCTTCATTGGTATATTTCTTATATACCTCTTCTGGCTTGTTGTAAAAGCTCTAAATATGGAACTAATAAGTGCACTACTTGGTCAGGTCATCGGCGTTGGGGTTATAGCTCTTATAATTGTTTTTCAACAGGAGGTAAGGAGGTTTTTACTTGTCATCGGAAACAAATACATCACAAGAAGCAGGTTTTCATTCAGCAGGATATTTTCTCTGGTTACAAATGAGCCTGGAAGCCCCAGAGAGGCTGAGGAAATAGTCAAAGCATGCGAAAGACTGGCTTCAAAGAAAACCGGAGCTCTATTAGTAATTGGCAGAAAAAGTAGTCTGGATCTCTTTTCTGAAGGAGGCGAAATACTTAAAGCTCAGATCAGTGCAGAGTTGCTTGAAACAATATTTTTTAAGAATGCTCCTTTGCACGACGGAGCTGTTTTAATTGAATCAGGCTTGATCCTTGCAGCACGATGTCCCCTGCCAACAACTGACCAGGTCACTTTGCCTCCCCGTTACGGTATGCGCCACCGCGCTGCAATCGGGATGTCGGAACACTCAGATGCGCTTATCGTTGTCATCTCCGAAGAATCAGGTTTTATTTCAGTTGTTGATACCGGGGAGATACGGGAAAACATAACTCCGAATGAGCTTAGGAATATTCTTCTGATGGAGAAGGTGTGGTAGGAAAAAAAATATACCACACATTACACACCCATTTAGATTTAATCATTATTGCTTGAAATTTATCATTTTATGTTGTAAAGTTTGATATAAAATGATGTCTGTCTGAAAAAAACAAAGCTATAAGATCTAAATTTCTGAGACTTAATAGTCGTGATTTTATTAAAGGGTTGATAATAGTTATATTTTGCACATTTATAACAGGTTTTTACCAACTTATTGCAAACGGAGGCTCAATTAACTGGGTGACAATTAAGCCAGTGGTCATTGCAGCAATAGGCTCGGGAGTATCTTATCTAACTAAGAACCTGCTGACCAACTCGAAGGGTGAGTTTATGAGAAGAGAGGCAACTTAATTGCTTCACCCCCTCTCTTCCCCGGCTCCCAGGTACTTTTTGCCTCACCCCCTCCTGTTAAAAACTATACATCATCAGCGTTTCAGCATCCTTAACATAAATACTATTTCCTGAGATAACAGGAAAGGCATAGATAGGGGTATCGGCGACTTTGTATTTGGCCACTTCTGAGTACTCTTTTCCGTCTGGTTTCATAACTATCAGATTATTCGTGCTTGTTAACCCGATAATGACTGAACTGCAATCCACTATTGTTGAAAAGTCGCTGCTGACTGCATTATCAATCCATGCTGTTTGACCGGTGGATGCATTCAGGCAGTAAATTCTTTTCTGATCGGTAAAACCATAAAGGAATCCATCTTTAAGGATCGGGGTATTCCATTTTGCGCCAACCTCTGTATTGCTCCATAATTCTTTAGTAACATATTCATTACCTGATTTCTCTATTTTAATTGCTTTCATTCCTGTACCTTGTCCTGTGTAATAAATTGTTTGTCCGTCAATATAGGGACTGACACAGTTATAGTACCTCTGCTGAACAGGAGTTGCAATCTGCCAGAGTAGTTTCCCGTCTGCCAGGCTGAGAGCCATAATGTTTTTTTCTGTGATCGCGATCAGAAGTTTCTTTCCTTCATGGGTCATAACCGATGGAGATGAGTAAGAAGGACCCTCTCCTGACCATTTCCATTTCTCATTGCCCGTGTTCAGATCATAAGCAATCACCTGCCCATCATCTTTTTTCCCGATATGCAAAATGCACATTCCGTCAGTGATGAGCGGAGATGTTCCGGTAAAGAAAGCAGGAAAAGCATTTGAAGGATTATCTTTTCTCCAGATAAGTTTACCCGTTGATGCATCAAGGCAGGATAGTATCCCTGAGGCTCCGAATGTCACAATCTTTCCATTTGAAACTGCAGGTGTACCTCTCGGACCCGGATGTTGCGAAGCGGATGGACCTGTAACAGCCATGGCAGCATAGGTGGTTTTCCAAAGCTCTTTCCCTGTTGCAGGATCGAGACAAAGAATTACCTCCTGATCACCCTGACGGGTATTCAGATAGATTTTATTACCTGCAAGTACTGGTGTGGCATCGCCAAAACCTACCGTCACTTTCCATTCCTGTTTAAGTTCAGCCGGCCATGCAGCCGGAGCTTTAAATCCTGTTACCTTGCTGTCGCGGTTCATTCCCCGCCATTGCGGCCAGTCCTGTGAATAGACACTTTTTGAACTTAGCACAAAAAGCACTATTAATGCACTGATTATCAGGTTAATTTTTTTCATTGTTCATTATTTTTATCCGTTAAAGGTACTTTCCCGTAAATTTAATTTATAATCAGGTGATATGCAAAAAAAGGTTTAAATTGCTGTTACTTATAATTTGATTTTGACATTGAAATTCCTGTAGTCTGTCTTTATTTTGAAAGTTTAGAACAAAATGAATTGGCGGAATAAAACTAAAGACGAACTTATTAAAGAGTTGCAGAAACTGCGACAGGAGTATGATTTATTAAAAGAATCATACGAAAAAGGCCTCACTGAACGCAAGCTGACAACTGATAAATTGTCCGAATCTGAAAAACATTACCATACTCTGTTTAATTCGATTGACGAAGGATTCTGTATCATAGAAGTGATTTTCGACGATAATGAAAAGCCGGTAGATTTTCGTTTCCTCGAGATCAATCCGTCATTCGAAAAACAAACAGGACTCATTAATGTGCAAGGGAAGAGAATGCGCGAGCTTGCGCCGAAACTCGAAGAGTATTGGTTTGAAATTTTCGGGAAAATTGCTTTAACAGGACAACCTTTACACTTTGAGAATATTGCCGAGCAATTGCACCGATGGTATGATGTTTACGCTTTTCGCTTTGGTCAATCGGAAAACCGACAAGTCGCTGTACTGTTTAACGACATAACTGAGCACAAGAGAACAGAAGAAGCTTTAAAGGAAAGTGAAGAACGCTATCGTTTGTTGTATGAAAGCAGTCTCGATGCCATTCTGTTGACGTCACCTGATGGGAATATATATTCAGCAAATGAGGCTGCTTGCACAATGTTCCGGAGAACTGAAGAAGATATTTGCAAAACCGGGAGGAACGGGTTAGTAGATCTCAGCGACCCGCGGCTGCCGGTATTGATTGAAGAAAGAAGTCAGAAGGGAAGGACAGTCGGGGAACTTACTATGATCAGAAAAGATGGAACAAAATTTCAGACAGAGCTGACTAGTTCGGTCTTTAGCAATAAAGATGGTCAACCCAGGACAAGCATGATAATCCGCGACATTACCACCAGGAAATTTGCTGAGAATAAATTGATTGAGAGTGAAGAGCGTTATCATTCCCTTTTCAATGTTATAGAGGAGGGAATGGCGATTAATGAGATCGTTTTGGATGAAAACGGTGACGTGGTCGATTATATTATACTTGCTGTCAATCCTGCATTCTCAAAACAAACGATTTATAGCAATGTACAAGTAATCGGAAGAAGAGCGACAGATATTTATGAGGTAAGTACCGCATATATCCGCAACTGGTGGAAAAGTCACAGTAAAATGGATGGAGTTGCTAGAACTGAATTATATCATAAGCCCAGCAGAAGATGGTTTAATATTACCACGACACCACCTGATGGAAAGCGATTCGTTACAATTTTCATGGATATCACCAATCGTAAAAAGGCAGAGACTGAGCTTAAGAAATCACAAAGGAAACTTCGGAAACTGGCGGCTCACCTTGAGGAAATAAGAGAGAATGAAAGATCGCGGATAGCTTTGAACCTTCATGATGATATCGGGCAGAAGCTTACGGCAATGAACCTGGAAATAGCGTGGGTCAAGAGCAGAATGGGAGTCCAGTCGCCGGTTGTAAAAAACAAACTGGAAAACATAAACCTGCTGATAAAAGAAACATTTGCAAATATCAGGGAGATATCCTCTGACCTCCGGCCTTCCATATTATTTGATTTTGGACTTATTGAAGCTGTCAGATTGCAACTTAAGAAATTCGGAGATATTTCCGGAATAAAATATTCATTTGATTATGATCCGGTTGAATTTAAAATTGATACTCAGCTTTCCCTGGTGATCTACAGGATACTTCAGGAATCTCTAACCAATATTATCCGTCATTCACATGCTTCATTTACTGAGATCAGGCTGAATTTGATAAATGATAAAGTTGAGATGATTATAAGAGATAACGGGAAGGGAATTGAGGAAGAAAAAATCAATTCACTAAAATCAATGGGTATAGCAGGAATTAATGAGAGGGTAAAATCAGTCAGTGGAAAGCTGGATATAGAAGGAAAGAAGGGTGCCGGGACAACTGTAAAAGTATCGATTCCAATAAAGAATATAAAAAAGCATGATTAAAGTTCTGATAACAGATGATCACCCTATTGTAAGGCGAGGTATCAGACAGATCCTTGAAGATGATGAACGGATAGGTCTGATTAACGAAGCCGCTGACGGAAAGGAATTAATCAGAAAGCTGGCAGATCAGAAGTATGATGTAATTCTCCTCGATATCTCAATGCCCGGGAGAAGCGGGCTGGAATTAATCAGCCAGGCAAAAAAGATACAACCATCTGCTGCAGTTTTGATACTGAGCATTCATTCCGAAGAGATGTATGCCATTAAGGCTTTAAAATCAGGAGCTTCGGGATATCTGACAAAATCCAGCGACCCTGACGATCTTATCCGGGCCATTATTAAAGTGTCAGAAGGTCAGAGATATATAAGTTCTTCCCTTGCAGATAATCTTGCCGAAAGTGCGGTTACGAATGACAGCAAGCCTCTTCATGCCTTACTTTCAGCACGGGAAATGGAAGTATTGGTCCTGTTTTCTGAAGGGAAAACGGTAGCCCAGATTGCTTCAGAATTGTCTCTCAGTCCAAAAACCATAAGCACCTACAGGAAACGATTACTGGATAAGCTTAAGCTTCATTCGACAGCTGACCTTATCAGATATTCTATATTGGAAAGTTTGAAAGAGAAGTCTTGAGGTCTTGACTTTCGGGCTGTCTTAATCACTCGATTCAATTGTCTAAATGTCAATTCCAAAATGACTTTAAGGACTGAAATCGGCGACAGATCGGCCTTATCCAGTTTTTGTAGTCCAAACACCTACACAAATACTAGTCTTTTACCTATAACCAATTGCCCGACAAATGCTTAACTTGATAAAACTGATATTTGGAAATGTTTTTTTATTATCTGATTGGGAGTTTTATTCTTTAGATAATAAAAGAAGTTTGAGGTCAATATAATTTATAAGTGTCAGATATAAAAGGCATTATAAATTATTAGAACTAAAATTACTGGGATGTCGGAATCTATAATTACACCTGAACTAAAGAAAACCATTCCATGGAGATTGTGGGGGATATTTGTTTTTTTTACCAATGGCAACTCCAGACAGATTTCAGTTAAACTCGAAATATGAAGATCATGAAGAAAAGTAATACATCAAAAAGTCAAAATGAGTCAGAAATTGCACTCAAAGAATCCGAACAGATGTATCGCACAACAATGATGAGTGTGGGTGACGGTGTGATTACTACTAATACTGAAGGAGAAGTAAAATTGATGAATCCGGTAGCTGAAGAGTTAACCGGCTGGAAGCAAAAGGAAGCCCAGGGGAAATCTCTTGAAGAAATATTTCCCATTATCAACGAAGATACTCGCAAAAATGTTGAAAACCCTGTGCGTCGTGTTATGCGCGAGGGGAAAGTGGCAGGTCTTGCCAACCATTCAGTTCTCATAGCCAAGGACGGCACCGAGCATCCCATAACTGACAGCGGAGCCCCCATCCATAATGAAAAGGACGAGATTACCGGGGTAGTGCTGGTCTTTCGTGATCAGACGCTGGAGCGCATAGCACAAAAGGCTTTACAGGAAAGTGAAGTAAAGTACCGGACACTCTTTGAAAACGCGCAGGTTGGTATGTATCGCTCGAAGCTTGATGGTACAGCGATACTTGCAGTGAACCGAAAACTCGCCGAGATTTTTGGTAGTAACGAAAAAGAGATGCTTGACAATCCAGCTACCATACGCTGGGCAGATCCCAACGCACGTGGCAGAATGGTTGAAAAGCTTAAGCAGAGTGGTTTCCTGCATGACTATGAGATAGACATACTTACAAAAAGTGAAGAGATCCGCAATCTTTCAATCTCTGTTCATCTCTATCCGGAACTAGGATATCTTGAGGGGTCTGCAATTGACATCACAGGGCGCAAAGAGGCAGAGGAACAGATTAGACGCTTAAACGAGGAGCTTGAAGAAATAGTAAAACAACGTACGGCCCAATTACAGGATACACTGGAACTTAATCAAAAAATCATTAACTCATCTTCACTGGGTATTTTCGCCTGTAAAGAGGAGGGACCCTGTATAATAGCAAATCCGGCTGTTGCAAGAATATCCGGTGCGTCAGTTGAGGAAATGCTGAAAATCAATTTTCGCGAACTTGATTCCTGGAAAAAGAACGGTTTGTTCCAGAAAGCTGAAACTGCATTACGAACCAAGAAAGTACAAACAGCTGAAATTCATTTAACTACGAGTTTTGGGAGAGACGCCTGGATATTTTACTATTTTACAACATTCAGAAGTGGAGGTAAATTACATTTTCTGATGATCGTGGAAGACATTACAGAACGGAAGCTGGACGAAAATGAGCTGAAGAAGTACCGGGATCATCTGGAGGAACTCATTAAGGAGCGAACCACTGAGCTGATGCGAAGCCGTGAGCTCCTGGAGGAGGCACAAACAATGGCACATGTGGGAAGCTGGGAATTTAATATCGTCAAAGATGAGATATCAGGCTCGGAAGAGTTCTATCGGTTATTCGGAGTAAGTAAGGAGCAGATCGCTCATTACCAACAATTTGTAAGTTTGCTTCACAAGGACGACTGGGAGCGTGTACAAAAGGATGTAGAAGAATCAATCGAATGGAGCAAACCTTATGACACAGACTACCGTATCGTGTTGTCCGATAGTAAAGTACGCCAAATAAATGCGCGGGGTCGGGTTTTCATTGATGATACTGGTAAACCTCTGCGGATGATGGGTACCTGCATGGATATAACCGAGCGCAAGCAGACAGAGGAAGAAATACGCAAACTCAACACCGAACTTGAGGACCGTGTTGCAAAACGAACCTCTCAGTTGGAAGCATCTAACAAGGAACTCGAAGCATTCAGTTATTCGGTATCCCACGACCTTAGAGCGCCCTTGCGCCATGTAAGCGGATACGTGGAATTACTCAACAAACATTTTCATTCAGAGTTGCCCGAAAAGGGTCAGCATTATCTGAATTCAATTGCTGATTCTGTTCGTCTAATGGGAGTGCTGATTGACGACCTGCTGCAATTTTCCAGAACTGGTCGTATGGAGTTGCGCGAATCGGATTTTGATATGAACGAAATCGTTAAAGAGGTTATAGAATCGTTAGGTAAAGATAATCCTGATCGTAAAATTGAATGGGTACTTGGAAAATTACCTTCCATATATGGCGATAAAGCTTTGCTCCGGCTTGTGTGGATGAATTTGCTAAGCAATGCTGTAAAGTTCACACGCACCGGAAAACAAACAAGGATCGAGATTGGAGTCAAAAAGGAGAAAAAAGAGTTAGTATTCTTTGTGCGCGACAATGGAGTAGGTTTTGATATTCAATATGCTCAAAAGCTTTTCGGAGTTTTCCAGCGACTGCATCCTGCTGAAGAATTTGAAGGAACAGGAGTTGGCCTGGCAAATGTGCGGAGGATTATATTGCGACATGGAGGACGTACATGGGCTGAAGCCGAACTCAACAATGGAGCCATATTCTATTTTTCAATACCAAAAAAAAATTAGGAGGTAATACTATGTTAAAACTAAGAACAATTCTTTTTGCAGAAGACAATCCGAAGGATGTTGAATTGACACTAGAGGCACTAAGCGACCATAATCTGGCCAACAATGTTATTGTGGTGAGAGACGGGGTGGAAACTATGGATTATCTGCGTTCGGAAGGAAATTACAAACAACGCAAACCGGGAAATCCTGCAGTATTATTGCTCGATATCAAAATGCCACGTATGGATGGTCTGGAAGTTCTTAAAGCCATTCGAAGCGATGCCAGGTTGAAAACACTTCCGGTGGTTATTCTTACTTCATCACGTGAGGAGCAGGATTTGATTAAAAGTTATGAGCTAGGAGTCAATGCATATGTTGTAAAGCCTGTCGATTTCAAAGAATTTATCGAAGCTGTTAGGCAGTTAGGTGTTTTTTGGGCTGTCATTAATGAAGTACCACTGGAGAACAAATCATAATATGAAATAATAATATGGGATGAATGAGGTTTTAAATGTGCTTTGTCTTGAGGATTCACAACAGGATGCCGAAATTATGCGTGAGTTACTTATTGACGCAGGCTATGATTTAAACATGGATTGTACTGCGTTTGAAAATGAATTTGTTTCATTTCTTCGCAGCCGCGAGTATGACATTATTTTATCCGATTTCAAATTATCAGGATTCGATGGTTTTGCAGCGTTGCGATGGTCTGTGGAAATCTGTCCAAATGTTCCTTTTATTTGTGTTTCAGGTTCTATCGGAGAAGATGCTGCAGTTGAACTGCTAAAAAAAGGAGCAGTTGATTATATATTAAAAGACAGGCTTATACGGCTTCCTTCAGCCGTACAAAGAGCTGTTAAGGAAGCAAATGAGAAGAAAGCACGATTGCAGGCAGAACAGGCTCTTCATGAAAGTGAAGAACGCTTCCGTTCATTATTTGAAAACAGCACTGTCGGGATTTACAGAACAACTCCTGATGGCAAAATACTTTTAGCTAATCCTGCACTTGTAAAATTTCTGGGTTTCTCATCTTTTGAAGAGCTGTCAGCCAGAAATCTGAAGGAAGAGGGATTTGAACCCTCGTATATACGGTCTCATTTTAAAGATATCATGAAAAGAGAAGGTGAGGTTCACGGGCTGGAAGCGGCATGGACCAGAACTGACGGGACAAAATTGTTTGTAAGCGAAAGCGCACAGGCTATACGTGACGAGGAAGGAAAAATACTATATTATGATGGTATTGTAGAAGATATTACAATTCGTAAACTGGCCGAAAAAAAAATCAGGGATGTTGCAAAGTTTCCCTCCGAAAATCCCGATCCTGTGTTAAGGGTGGACAAGGATGGAAAGCTTCTGTATGCAAATGAGGCCAGTTATAAGTTATTGACATGGAAATTAAAAATCGGGGCAAAAATGCCGGCAGTTTTGCAGAAAGCTATTGTGGAAGTTTTTAGTGGAAATAAAATAAAAGTAATTGATTTAAAACATAACCAGCGGGTATTTTCATTTAATATTGTTCCGGTTGTTGAAACAGGCTACGCTAATATTTATGGTCGGGATATCACAGATCGCAAACTCATTGAGGAAGCTTTACTCATAAGCGAAAAAAAATTCCGTCAGACATTTGACCTTTCTCTCGTCGGAATTGTCATGGTAGGGCTCGATAAACGGTTTATCCGCTGCAATTGTGCATTTTCTCAATCTCTCGGATATTTATCGGAAGAATTGGTAGGAAAAACCATCGCTGATGTAACATATAAAGAGGACTTACAGATAGGGATGGAGGAGATGAAAGCCTTAATAAAAGGGGAGCTGGATAGCTCTAATGTTCAGAAACGTTATATACGGAAAGATGGTCAAATTGTGTGGGGTGAAGTTTTGATGTCCCTGATCAGGGATAAAGAAGGTCATCCTCAATACTTTCTTACCATAATTCAGGACATCACACAGCGCAGAAATCAAGAGGAAGCTTTACGCGAAAGTGAGGACAAATTTAAATATGTTTTCGACCATTCGGTTATCGGGAAATCGATTACCCTTCCTTCTGGTGAAATTAATGTTAACAAAGCTTTTTGTGAAATGCTGGGGTATGAGCCCAGAGAACTCAAAAAAATAAATTGGGCAGATATTTCTCATCCTGATGATATTGAATTGACCAATGAAGCCCTGGGTTTGATTCTTTCAGGTGAAAAAGATTCTGTACGTTTCATCAAGAAATATATCCATAAGAATGGTTCTGTGGTTTGGGCAGATGTAGGAACATCTCTGCGTCGGGATAAACAAGGAAAACCTCTATACTTCATGACAGTTGCAAATGACATAACTGAACGCAAACGTGCTGAGGAAGAAATTATTAAGCTTAATAAAGAACTGGAGCAGCGTGTGATTCAGCGTACTGCTCAACTCGAAGCTGCCAACAAAGAGCTTGAGGCATTCAGCTATTCCGTATCTCACGACCTCAGAGCTCCATTGCGTTCTGTTCATGCTTATACGAATATTCTGTTGGAAGAGTATCAAGATAAGCTGGATAAGGAAGGCAAGAGACTCTGCGGAATAATTTCATCAGGTGCTTCACAAATGGGTGGGCTAATAGATGATCTGTTAAGTTTTTCAAGAATAGGCAGGAGTAGTATGAATCTTAGCATGATCGATATGAGAACAATGGCTGAATCAGTATTCAGACAAATTAATGGTGAACGGAAAGCGGCGAAAACTGATATTAAGATTGGCAAACTTCATAAGGTGTTTGGAGATACAAACTTAATAAAACTGGTTTGGAATAATCTGATATCCAATGCACTTAAATATTCTTCAAAAGAAATTATTTCTGAAATATTAATCAGTTCACGACAGGAGGGAGACATAATAATATATTCCGTAAAAGATAATGGTGTGGGGTTTGATATGCAATATAAACATAAGCTATTTGGTGTTTTTCAGAGATTGCATAATGAGAGTGAATTCGAAGGCAACGGCGTTGGTCTTGCTACAGTTCAACGGATTATTTTAAGACATAACGGTAGTGTCTGGGCAGAGGGGGAGGTTGGAAAGGGAGCGACATTCTATTTCAGTTTACCTTCGCAAGATAAAAGACAAAAGTAAAAAGACAAAAGATTGCTTCGCTTCGCTCGCAATGACGTTGCAAGTAATCAAGTTCTGATTTTAACGAGAATTGACAACGCGAAACAAGCAACAAGCAACAAGCAACTAGCAACAAGCAACAAGATTTAGTAGTATTCACTTGATTAATAACGATATACAATGGAAGATTTTAACGCTGTTGAGATTCTGATTGTGGAAGACAATCCGCGCGATGCTGAACTTACTCTCCGGGCGCTGAAGAAAAACAACCTGGCAAATCACGTAATCGTAGCAAAGGACGGAGCTGAAGCTCTTGATTTTTTCTTTTGCAGGGGGAAATACGAATCAAGAAGTTTTTCCAATCCTCCGAAAGTTGTGCTTCTCGATCTTAAGCTCCCTAAAGTCAGCGGGCTAGAGGTTCTTAAAATTGTCAAAGGAGACAAGCGAACCGTTCATATACCGATAGTGGCCGTTACATCCTCACGGGAAGCACCGGATATGAAAGAGGCATATGCACTGGGTGTAAACAGTTATGTGATAAAACCTGTTGACTTCGACCAGTTCCTCAATTCAATGAGCAGTCTTGGGTTATACTGGCTGCTGGTTAATGAATCGTTGAAGTGAAATGAAATAGGTTGAAATAGTCCACCTTCGCTAAAGCTATAGTGGATGAAAGTTGAAAGGTTGAAAGAGTTGAAATAAAATGAAATAATATGTAACGTAACAAATTGCAAACGAACCCTATTAATCATAATTAAACTATAAATGATATGGCTAGTAAGTTGAAAATATTATTTGTGGAAGATGTTAAAACCGATGCTGAATTGATCTGGCGCGAAATTGAAAAGAATAAAATCTCTTTTTCAAAATTGCTCGTTGATACTAGGGAGGATTATCTTAAGAGCATAAAAACCTTCGAACCCGATTTAATTATTTCCGATTATTCTCTTCCACGTTTTGACGGAATGGCTGCCCTTCTCCTTCGAAATGAACTTGCTCCATTAATCCCTTTCATCCTTGTAACAGGATCAGTAAATGAGGAAGTCGCTGTCGACTGCATGAAAACCGGAGCTGATGATTATATTTTGAAAAGTAATCTTTCCCGCCTTGGACCGGCAATTGTCAAATCGATCAATAAATCAAAACTGGCAAGAGAGAAAAAAACCGCTGAAGAAGAACTGCGTAAGAGCGAATTGATGCTGCAAAAAGCACAGGCTATTGCCCATGTCGGTAACTGGGAACTTGATCTTTCTTTAAAGACAATGTGGGGTTCGGATGAGGCCCTGAGGATATATGGTCTGGTACAGGAAAATAACCAGATTTCGTACACCCATGCTAAAAAAATTCCGTTGCCGGAATATCGGTCCATGCTTGATGAGGCTTTGGACCGTTTGCTAAAATATAATGAGCCATATGATATAGAATTTAAGATCAGGCGTGAAAACGACGGCGCCATAAGGTCAGTCTATTCAAAAGCTGAATTGATAATTGAACCGGATGGTGAACAGGTGAAAGTAATTGGCGTTCTTCAGGATATCACTGACCGCAAGAAGATAGAAAAAGCGTTGCACGAAAGCGAACAACTGTATCGCAATATTTTTGAAAATGTTCAGGACCTTTATTATGAGACATCATTCGACGGAACGATAATTAATATCAGTCCTTCAATCAGTTTTCTATCTCATAAGCAATATGGCAGAGAAGATCTGTTAGGTAAATCGATGTCCGAATTTTATGCTGATTCTGAAGAGCGGCAAATACTTCTGTCAGAATTGAAAGGCCGGGGTTATTTAAATGATTATGAAATTACCCTGAAGAATCGCGATGGGTCCTTAATCCCGTGTTCTCTTACTTCAAAGATCATTTTCGATATTCAGGGACGGCCTGAAAAGATAGTCGGAAGCATGCGCGATATATCAGAACGTAAGAAAGCTCAGGAAGCAATCGATCAGGAGCGCAGAATGCTGCGAACATTAATAGATAACATTCCTGATCCGATTTATGTCAAGGATAAAGAATGCAGAAAAGTCATCGCCAACAAAGCTGATGTAGAGAATATTGGATATGCGAATGAAGCTGAGGTCCTTGGAAAGACTGATATTGAATTGTTCCCCGGTGAAATTGGAGAACGTGGTTACAATAACGACAGGAAAATCATAAAAACAGGTAAGCCCGTATTTGACCTTGAAGAAGAATTTGTTGATGAAAAGGGCATAAAACGCTGGTTACAAACAACGAAGATTCCTTTGCAGGATAAAGAGGGAAATATCACCGGACTCGTGGGTATAGGCCATGATATAACTGAAAGGAAACAGATTATAGAAGAATTGATCAGGGCAAAAGATAAAGCTGAAGAAAGTGACAAACTGAAAACAGCATTTCTGCATAATATTTCACATGAGATCAGAACTCCGATGAATGCAATAGTCGGTTTTTCGGCGCTTCTCGGAGAACCTGAAATTGATGACAAGACCCGTGAATCATACATTGAAGTAATTATGCAAAGCAGTAATCACCTGCTTTCGATTATTACCGATATTGTAGATATTTCAAATATCGAAGCAAACCTTATTAAAACTTATAAAAATGAAATAAGTGTTAATAAAATACTTAAGTCATTATGTAATCAGTTCCTTCCTAAAGCTGGTGAAAAGAAAATTAATCTGACCTGTGAGACCGGCTTATCCGATTCCGATGCATTAATTTTAACTGATAATACCAAATTGAACCAGATACTTTCCAACCTTATAAGCAATGCATTAAAGTTCACAGATAATGGTCAGATTAAGATTTGTTATACTCTGAAAGATAAGTTCCTGGAATTCTGTGTTTCGGATTCGGGTATTGGAATTTTGCCTGAGCATCATTCAAGAATCTTTGATCGGTTTTACCAGGTACAAAACGCTATGGAAAGAATTTATGAAGGGACAGGACTTGGGCTGGCCATTTCAAAAGCTTATGTAGAACTTTTAGGCGGAAAGATCTGGCTCTCATCAGAACCCGGCAAAGGAACCTCATTTTTCTTTACAATTCCTTATGAAAAGCAAGTCTCAATTTCCAGTCCGGATTATGAGAAGAAAGCTCCTGAAGGTTTTGTGTTTCCCGTAAAGAAGGTAATCCTGGTCGCCGAAGACGTAGAAAGCAACTTTAAGCTGATCAAATACTTTCTTTCAGGATCCAACGCGGAAGTACTGCATGCATATAATGGAAAGGAAGCTGTTGAAAAATGTCTTTCTACAAGTAATATTGACCTGATTTTAATGGATATAAAAATGCCGGTGATGGATGGCTACACCGCTGTAAAACTTATACGCGAAAAAAATCCTGCAATTCCTATAATTGCCCAGACAGCATACTCTGATGACAGGGAGAAAGCAATTGAATCCGGCTGCTCGGGTTTCATCTCAAAGCCATTTGATAAGAAGAGCCTTTTTAAAGTTCTGAATGAGTTTATTTAGTTGCTGGTTGCTTATTGCCTGGAGATTACCTTCGGCGAGCTCGCACGCATGCGTGCTCGGTTCCTCATTCCGCCAAAAGGTACGTAGCACCGTAATATCTGTAAAAAATCTTTGCGATCTTTGCAACTAATCATTCAGACCACTAGAATTTTAATTAATTAATTTATATGAAAAACTTAATTGCAACTATTATGGTATTGATAAGTTTCTTAGGCTTTATGGGAAGCAAAACCGATTCTGATCCTGCAACCTGGAGCAATAAAAAGATTGATGAATGGTTCGAAAAAAAAGAATGGTCAGCTGGATGGACTGTAACTCCCGATGCATCCATAAACAAGAAAGAGCTTGCTATCTCCTATTTTAAAAACAAAGCACGTTGGCAAAAAGCATTTAATTTTTTGAAAAATACTGATTTAACAAAATTAGATCTTAAACGATATGACATAGATGGCGATAAACTGTTTGCAACCGTGAGTGAGTATATCAGCAAAAATGAAGAGACAACAAATTTTGAGGCTCACAGGAAATACATTGATATCCAGTATGTGATTAGCGGAAAGGAGGTGATGAACATTGCTCCATTAACATCAGTTAAAGAAGTTCTTACACCATATGATGCTACAAAGGATATTGAATTTATGACTGTTACCAAAATAGATAATTATAAAGCCACACCATCAAATTTCTTTATCTTCTTCCCTTGCGATGCTCATCGTCCGGGTTTAAAAGACGATACGAATTCGTCTGTGCGGAAAGTTGTGATCAAGCTAAAAGTTGATTAACCGCAAAGATCACAAAGGGCAGGTTAGCGCACTTTGCGGTTAATAAGATATAGATCTACCTTGAATTAAAATAGATGTTTATTGCTATATAATCCACAATATTTTCAGCAAAGTACATATCGTGAAGTGACGTAAACAGAGTCTTTAACCGTGTAATCGCCGGATCGATCAAAGTGCTTAGTTTTTCAGTTGTTCCATCATCAAAGGTAAGCAGGATATCCCTTTTACTGAATATGGTTCCCGTTGAGTCAGGACTGTCAGTTATTTTTGCTCCG
>PLML01000197.1 GCA_003141525.1 Bacteroidales bacterium | reverse complement strand
CAGATCCCTTCCAGATTGTTACCCTGGGAAAATCTGGCTTAAAATCTACGCTTCTCGGAATGGGTACCGGATTCAGCGGATATAACCGGTCATCAAATATCACAAGAGCTGGTGTCGCTGAAACAATTATACGTCAGGCATATGAAAAAGGAATTCGGTTTTTTGATTGTGCTGACAGCTATGGGACACATCCTTTCACTGCGGCTGCACTTAAAGGTGTTCCAAGAGAATCATATACACTGAGCTCTAAAATATGGGTTGGCCCGGGAGGTATTCCAGAAACTGAACGTCCTGATGCTGATGTGGTTGTTGATCGGTTCAGGAAAGAACTTAAAACAGATTATCTCGATCTTGTGCAGATTCATTGTATGACAGATTCCCACTGGACTGATAAACAGAAAAAACAAATGGATATTCTTGAAAACCTTAAGGCTAAGAAAATAATCAGGGCACATGGGGTATCGGTCCATTCTCTTGAAGCAATGGAGGCTTGTGTTGAAAGTCCCTGGGTAGATGTTGTTCATGTCCGGATTAATCCATATGGAGAAGCTATGGATAAAAACGATCCGGTTAATGTGATTCCCGTAATTGCAAAACTGCATAATGCAGGCAAAGGGATTATTGGCATGAAACTGATTGGCAATGGCAACTTCAGAAATGATTCTGAAAAGATAAATGCATCTCTTAAGTACGTTCTTGGGTTAGGAACCGTTGACATGATTATTGTCGGATTTGAATTGCCGGAACAAATTGATAACTATATCGGAAGAGTTATAAAAGTCAGGTTGTAGGAACAATAGTTTTCTCCTCTTTGTGATCCTTCGTGAAACCCTTTGAGTCCTTAGTGGTAAAAAAAATCATTTAACCACAAAGGAACACTAAGGAAAAATATAAAACCAAACTAATCAATAAGTTATTTATGAAACTTAATAAATTGCTGATTATAATCCTATTAGGATGCATCGTTCTTGCTTTTATCCAGAATAAAGGTCTCGATGCAATAATTCAGCCGGGAGCTAAATTAGAAAAGCTTGCAGATGGATTCCTGTTTACTGAAGGTCCCGCTGCTGATGCAAAAGGAAATGTCTATTTTACCGACCAACCCAACGACAGGATAATGGTATGGAGTCTTTCCGGCAGCCTCTCCACATTCATGCAGCCATGTGGGCACTCCAATGGCCTTTCTTTTGATAAAGATGGTAATCTGTGGGCTTGTGCCGACCAGAAAAATGAATTATGGTGCATTGCACCTGACAAGATTGTCACTGTTATTCCCTCAAAATACAAGGATAAACCTCTTAATGGACCAAATGATCTGTGGAATACCCCTGACGGCGGAGTTTATTTTACAGATCCATTCTATAAACGTACATGGTGGGATCACGACAACATGCCACAGGATTGTCAGGCGGTTTATTATCTTGCACCTGACCATAGAACAATTACCAGGGTAATTGATGACCTCATTAAACCAAATGGTATAGTTGGTAATCCTGACGGAAAATCACTTTTTGTTGCTGATATCAGTGGAAATAAAACCTGGAAATATTCAATTAACAAAGATGGTAGTCTGGGTGACAAAAAACTGTTTTGCGAAATGGGTTCTGATGGAATGACAATTGATCTTATGGGAAATATTTATCTTACCGGAAGCGGGGTAAGCATCTTCAGCAAGAATGGTGACTTTATCGGAAGTATCCCTGTACCTGAAAACTGGACAGCAAATGTCTGTTTTGGCGGAGAAGATATGAAAAACCTTTTCATCACAGCAAGTAAAAGCCTTTACAGAATACGTACGAAGATAAAAGGGGCCTATTAATCCTCAAATTTTGTGTTCTGATCAAAACATTTATCATTTTAACATTTTTCTGTAATAAAATTATTTATTATTGTATCCTGATCAAAATTTTCTGAACCTGATTTTTTTCTAAAATATGTTTAAAAAACTGGAGTTTGCGGAAGGAACTCAAGGAACCCGCAGAGCTGATATTCAGGCTGGGATAGATGTTCTGGTGGAATTGACTGAACATAAACGTACCGGGCGGCTTACGGAAGGAAAAGTGAAGGAAGTCCTTACTACCTCTCCGAATCATCCTCACGGCATTAAGGTTATGCTTGAGAATGGCCTTATTGGAAGAATTAAGCAGATAATCTAATCCTGCTTAATTTACGATAAATCAAAAAATTATCTAAATTTGACCTCCCTGATACAGGTTATTTTCAACATGACTTTATTCAGGATTGTATTAATCAGAATAAGATGAAATACGAGGACTTTTTTGTCAGCTCACTCGGTAAAGGAGGAGTGGTATCCCCTCTTAAACGTACTCAGCGTGCGGATAACCCGATTTATAAATTTGTTGACGACAGCGAAAGAATTTTATACGATGTATCTCTTGATAATTTCAAAAAATGCAAAGATACCGGAGAGCTTCCAGTCTCTTTTGAAAAGGCAGGACCAAGAGAAAACATCTATTTTGAGCCTGCAAAAACGAAAGTAGGGATTGTCACCTGTGGAGGATTATGCCCGGGATTAAATAATGTAATACGCAGCCTCGTTAATGAACTATATTACAGGTATGGCATCAGTCGCGTACTGGGTTTTCAATACGGATATGAAGGATTAATTTCTTCTTATAATCATCCTGTAGTTGAACTGACAGCGCCGATGGTTAATTTTATTCACCTCACCGGTGGAACTTTTCTTGGATCGTCAAGGGGCAACCAGGATGTTGAAAAAATGGTTGATACTCTTGAAATTATGAATATTAATATTCTTTTTTGCATTGGTGGTGATGGTACATTGAGAGGAGCCCATGCAATACATAAGGAAATTGAAAAACGAAAATTGAAAATCAGCATTGCCGGTATTCCTAAAACCATTGATAATGACATTGATCTGATTCAAAAGTCTTTTGGCTTTGAAACAGCATTTTCGATTGCAAATGATATTATCAGGAATGCTCACAACGAGGCATCAGGTGCATTCAACGGGATTGCCCTGGTTAAACTTATGGGACGCGATTCCGGTTTTATTGCCGCAACAGCTGCATTATCTATCCAGGAGGTAAATTTTGTACTTATTCCTGAAATTACTTTTGATCTTTATGGTCAGCATGGATTTCTGACGGTCCTCAAGAAACGTCTTGAGGAAAGACATCATGCTGTTATTGTTGTCGCTGAAGGTAGCGGTCAGGGATTTTTCGAATGTGTATATGAGAACAAAGATGTTTCCGGAAACATAAAATATCAGGACATTGGTATCTATTTGAAAGACAAAATTTCAGAGGAGTTTAACAAGGAAGGCTTTCCTTATTCGATTAAATATATCGATCCAAGCTATATTATCAGAAGTGCTCCGGCCAATGCAAACGACAGTAAATTCTGCAATCTGCTGGCCCAGAATGCAGTTCATGCAGCACTTTCAGGAAAAACTGATTTTGTTATCGGTTTCTGGAACGACCAGTTCACGCTGGTGCCGATTGAGACGGTAGTAGCCAGGCGTAAAAAAATTGATGTTGAAGGTGAGTTATGGTGGAATGTCCTCGAAGCAACCGGCCAGCCAATAAGCATGAAGAATTCCTGAAATGGTAAAGAACATTATTTTTGACCTTGGAAATGTACTGATCAGTTTTAAGCCTTCGGAATATTTTGATAAGAAAAAGTATCCTGATACAATCAAGGCTACAATTCTCTCAGATATTTTCGGCAGCAAGGAATGGCTGATGATTGACAACGGAGAGATCACCACACAGGAAGCAATAGATTCAATTGCAAAAAAATCATCCCTTAATAAGGAAGAAATAGTCCATATTTTCAATTTACGTACCGATCTGTTATATCCCCTCGATTATAACGTCAGGATTCTTCCTGAACTAAAAAAACGGGGTTTAAGGCTATATTATCTGTCTAACTTCCCACTGGATATTTTTGATGAGGTAAAATCAGGATACTACTTCTTCAAACATTTTGATGGAGGATTAATTTCCGCAGAAGCAAAATTTTCAAAACCTGATGTCCGGATTTATGAAGCCCTTCTAGAAAAATATTCTCTCATACCCGAGGAGTGTCTCTTCATAGATGATAATGAAAAAAACGTTAAGGCAGCAGAAAAGATAGGTATGAAGGGTCTGGTTACCCATGGCTCGCTGGAGATTTCCAAAGAGATTGAAAAGGCACTGGATTTTTAGCTGTTTCTGCATTTAATATTCCCCATCATACGTCCATATTGACGAAAATATTCAATCCTCGCTGACTTACGTGATTATATAATCGCCCTTAAGTATCACAATATATGCCACTTAACATTATATTTATGAAAATTGTTCCACGTGGAAACTGGAGCTAATTCCTGAAATATCCGGATAAAATAGCACTTTTTGAGGAGCCAACAAGATTTTCAAGTTCTTCTTTGGAGGCACTTTTAATCTTATCAACCGAATCAAAATGCCTAAGCAAAATCTCTTTTGTCCTGGGTCCGATTCCTTTTATCAGATCGAGATCAGATTTTATCATTTCCGAGGAGCGTTTATCACGATGAAAATTTATCCCGAACCTGTGAGCTTCATTTCTTAAATTTTGTATGATCTTAAGGCTGATTGAATTTTTATCCAGATAAATTGGTACACTGTCTCCAGGAAAATAAATTTCCTCAAGTTTTTTTGCAATTCCAATCACAGTAACTTTTTCTCTTAAACCTAATTTATCAATACTTTTCATTGCTGAAGATAGCTGTCCTTTGCCCCCATCAATAATAACAAGCTGTGGTAGTTTTTGATTCTCCTCAATCATTCTTCGATAACGTCTGTAAACAATTTCTTCCATTGAAGAGAAATCATCAGGGCCGGTGACTGTCTTAATATTAAAATGGCGGTATTCATTTCTGCTTGGCCTGGCGTTTCTGAATACAACGCATGCTGCAACCGGATTCGTCCCCATTATATTTGAGTTGTCGAAACACTCTATATGAACTGGCAGGTCAGGCATATGAAGATCATTCTTCAGCTTTTCCAGGTTTTTGCCCGTACGGACCTGAGGAGAATGTTCCATCCTTTTCTTTTTTTGTTCCAGTTTGTAGTAGATTGCATTACGTTCAGCCAGCTCAAGAAGCTTCAGCTTTTCACCTGTTTTTGGTACCGTATATTTAATCCTATCCAGGAGAATATCGGGTTTGAATGGTAATATTATTTCAGGAGAATCGCTTAAAAGCCTTTGTCTGATTTCTGTTATAGCAAAACCAAGAATAGATTCCTTTTCTTCATCGAGCCTCATTTTAAGTTCGACAGTAAGCGCCTGTATTACAGCACCTTGCACTACTTTTAAGTAGTTTACATATGCATTGTCAGACTCCTGTGTAATGGCGAAAACATCTACGTTCCTGATAGTGTTGCTTACCACCACTGACTTGCTTCTGAATTTTAAAAGAACATCAATTTTCTCTTTAACTGACTGAGCTTCTTCAAAGCGAAGCTCCCCGGAATATTTGGTCATTACTTTTTTCAGATGGTCTATTACAGATGAAATATTCCCTTTTAGAATATCTCTTATCTGATCTATATTCTCAAGATAATCACTTTCGGCCTGTTTCCCCACGCATGGTGCTTTACAATTTCCAAGATGATATTCCAGACACACTTTAAATTTTCCAGCTTCAATATTCGATTTTGTAAGGTTATGCGTACAGGTTCTTAGCTTATATAATTGCCTTATAAAACTAATCAGTGTTTTAACCATAAGCCCGGATGTATAAGGACCAAAATATACTGATCCGTCCCGAACAGGATTCCTTGTGCTGAAAACTCTTGGAAATGGTTCATTCTTTAAACATATCCAGGGAAAGGTTTTATCATCTTTAAGAAGTATATTATATCGGGGTTGGTGCTTTTTAATAAGATTGTTCTCAAGCAAAAGAGCATCTGATTCGTTATCCACAACAATATGACGTACATCAGCTGTCTTTCTCAGAAGAGCCATGGTTTTTCCCGACTGGTTTTTTGAGAAGTATGAGGTTACTCTTTTTTTCAGGTTTTTAGCTTTGCCTACATAAATAGTTACCCCTGCAGAATCAATAAACTGGTATACTCCGGGATTGTCTGGAATCAGAGAAAGAATTGATTTAAATTTTGCCTCGGCTATCATAAAGGGTTAAGAATTTTGTTCAAAGATAATATTTGTCCTGATTCATTATACCCCCTTTTCATTCGCCCAACGGGGGGAAAAATCCTCTTTATTTTAGTGTAATTTAACTAAATATCAGGGATTTATCTCCTCCTTGGGGGAGATATCGCGCAGCGGCAGAGGGGTGTATTATTTTAAACTGATATTTCTAAACGCAGATGCGTGTAACGTCAGAGAATTGTATCTCGATTTAGACTATTTATTATTCAACAAACAGCGACACCGGTTCAAATTTCTTAACGTCGAATATTCACCTGGTCGAAGCAGTCCTGCTTCCAGACTGTAATGTTCTGATGGGTTAATGGTAGCACTCCGAATAACATCAAATGGACTAAATCCTTCTGATATAAGCCCCGCAATTAATTTGTTAATATGTCCTTTTTCGAGCATTTCAGGATGCAGGTCATCGCTGCACAACATTACCATTTCAAGGTTCGTATTAAACAACTCTTTCAACGCGTAAAGATTCTTTACAGCACTGCCTTCCCTAATTATAATTTTCATTCCCAGGTCTATTTTTTTCTTTGCCTCTTTAAGATTACTGCATTCATGATCAGCTGTGATTCCTGCTTTAATTTATTTCTTAAGTAATTCACCTGATAACCCGGTTCGTGACCATCAATTGGTTTTCACATCTTTTTCGCACATACCAGTTTTCTGATAACCTCCGGATCATCATAAATAACACCAGGGTAATTCATCATCTCAGACAAGTACTTTATTTCTTTCATCTCAAGTAGTTTCCTGACTTGCTCATGATTTAAACTTGCTCCGTTGCTCTCAAAGCTAGTTGCTGGTACACATGAGGGCGCTCCGAAGAAAAAATTAAGTGGTACTTTCTTTGCGTCATTCACCATAAATTCCACACCTGCAATTCCAAGTACATTGGCAATTTCATGAGGATCTGAGACTACTCCACATGTCCCATGTTTTACCGCAGTCATAGCGAATGCCCCGGGGATTAACCATGGAACTTTCAATATGAATATGAGAATCAATAAGCCCAGGCATTATATACACATCCGGAGCAAAAAATAATTTTTCGATACTCTTTATCTTACCATCTTTAATCCAAATAGCTGCCGGGTAAACATTTCTTTTATGAATATCTACCAGCTGACCTAAGATTTTCATAAAATATATTTAATTTAAAAAAATTGTTCCACGTGGAACATTTTATCTTCCCAGGTACATTAACAAAATATTAATGTCCGAAGGAGAAACTCCACTAATTCTTCCTGCCTGCCCAATATTTGAAGGCTTAATTTTTCTTAACTTTTGCCTTCCTTCGGTGGAAATAGAAACCAATTCATTAAAATTTATATCCTCAGGAATTCTTAAACTCTCAAGTCTTTTTATCTTATCCGCGACTATCTTTTCTCTTTTAATATATCCTTCATATTTAATTTTAATCTCTGCAGATTCACAAATTTCTTTGAACCTTTTTGAGTTAAATGATGTTAGCTTACTTCCATTTTTCATTACTTTCAGTAGAGCTCCTAGTTCAACTTGTGGTCTTGAAGCAATTGTTATTGCTTTTACTTTTTGTGTAATTATATTGGTTTCTGCCTCATTCAGAAAATCGTTAATCTCATCAGGACCAACACTGCTTACAGAAAGAAACTCAATGATCTCGTTTACCAGGATTTCCTTTTCCTCAAGATGCTTAATTCTTTCAACTTTTGCTGTTCCTATTTCAAAGCCTTTTCTAGTAAGCCTTTCATCTGCATTATCCTGCCTTAAGAGTATCCTGTATTCTGCTCTTGATGTAAACATCCTGTATGGTTCATCAACCCCTTTTGTCACCAGATCATCTATCAGAACCCCTATATATGATTCTTCCCTCCCTAAAATAAAAGGACCTTCATTTCTTACTTTTAATACTGAATTTATTCCCGCCATTAAACCCTGAGCAGCTGCTTCTTCATAACCTGTTGTTCCATTTATTTGTCCGGCAAAATAAAGATTCCCTATTTTCTTTGTTTCCAGTGAATGTTTCAACTGTGTTGGCTGGAAAAAATCATATTCAATTGCATAACCAGGCCTGAACATTTCTACTTTCTCCAGTCCTTTAACTTTTCTCAATGCTTTCAGTTGAACTTCGAGAGGTAAACTGCTTGAAAAACCATTAATATAATATTCGACTGTGTCTTCTCCTTCAGGTTCTATAAATAACTGATGCGAATCTTTTTCTTTAAATGTAACCACTTTATCTTCTATGCTCGGACAGTATCTTGGTCCACGTCCTTTTATCCTTCCTGAAAACAGAGGACTAAATTCAAATCCCTTTTTTATTTCTTCATGAACTTCTTGGTTGGTATTTGTTATGAAACAACTTTTTTGATTCAAGAACTTTCTATTCTCTCTCAGGTAAGAAAACGATCTTCCTTCATCATCTCCTTTCTGTTCGGTCATAGCATTAAAATCAATTGATCTTCCGTCTATTCTTGCACTTGTTCCTGTTTTCATTCTTTCCACAGAAAATCCAAGTTCTTCAAGCTGTTCACTTAATCCTGTTGATGATTGCTCCCCTGATCTTCCTCCTTTAATTTTATTAAATCCTATATGCATTAAACCATTTAAGAACGTTCCATTTGTAAGAATAACTGCTTCAGAATAAAATCTGGTACCAAAAGAAGTTTCGACACCAATAACTTTCATCCCGTCCAAAATTAAAGAAGTTGCCTGCTCCTGCCATATAGCAAGATTATCTGTATTTTCAAGAACTTTTCTCCATTCCAAGGTAAACCTTTGTCTATCGCATTGTGCTCTTGGGCTCCACATTGCAGGACCTTTCGATTTGTTAAGCATACGGAATTGGATCATACTTCTGTCCGTCACTATTCCTGTCATCCCTCCCATAGCATCAATTTCTCTTACTATCTGTCCTTTCGCAATCCCACCAATAGCTGGATTGCAAGACATCTGGGCAAGCTTTGTCATGTCCATCGTAATAAGCAGCGTTTTAGCTCTCATCATAGAAGCAGCAAAAGCAGCTTCACAGCCTGCGTGACCTCCCCCAACCACTATTATGTCATATTTAAAATCCATCACCTTATTCCTCAACTGTCTTCAGCCAGAGGTCCTCCATCTTTCTCATTTTATTTTTATTCTCTTCATTTGAATCATCAAATCCAACCAGATGCAAAACTCCATGAATCAATACCCTAAATAACTCATTTTCTAAACTAACATTATAGTTTAAAGCATTTTCTCTAACTCTTTCCAGGCTGATATAAACTTCACCGTTTATTACCTTTTTATTATTATAATTAAACGTAATAACATCAGTGTAGTAATCGTGTTCAAGGAACTCAACATTAATTTCTTTTAGATTTTTATTATTTGTGATTATGAAATTAATATCACCTGAAATCATTTCTTCTTTCCCGATGATCTCTCTTATAATCTTCACGGCCTTTCTCCAACCCCTAAGCCTGAAATTTGTATCATCATAGAATATTCTGATGCTCAAGATAAAATGTTCTTAAAGATCATTGTAACTGAATTTCCCTTTTTATTGTATTCAATTTTATCAGCCAGGTGCGACATTAGATAAATACCTCTACCATTGAGCGCTTCAATATTCTCAGGAGTCGTAGGGTCAGGTACTGTTTCTGGTCTGAAGCCCGAACCCTCATCAGTAACCGATATAAGAAGCTCTTTACTTTTATAATCAATTACAATATCAACCATTTTTTTCGGATTCGATTTATTACCATGTAAAATCGCATTATTCACCGCCTCCATTGCAGAGACCATAATCTTTCCATAATTATCCTGTGAAATTCCGATTACTGTTGTAGCTTCATCGATTGCATTCTCAACAACTCTCAAGTTTCCTACTTTAGATTCTATACTGATTTTTTTATACATAATCCTTTAACTGCCAAACATTATACTAAAATTTTAATTTTTTGTTTCAAAAATCAACTAATTTTTCGAAATCCATAATTCCGGATCAAGCTTTTCTTTTTCTTCAAATATCATAAATTTTAAGATTGCCTTATTCCCATTTTCAATTTCACAAAAAACATTTCCTATTTCCTGCTTTGTCTCAACCTTGTCTCCGGCCTTAACTTTTAAATCTACAACATTTTGATAAACTGTCAGATACTTACCATGCCTGATAATGATTGTCCAATTTGCTCCGGGTATTGAAAATACTTTTGCAACCTCACCTTTGAATATACTTCTCACGCTTGTTTTTCCTAAACTGGTTATTTCAATTCCTATATTATTTTCAGTAACATATTTTAATATCGGATGCTTTTGAATACCAAACTGACTTGTAATAATCCCTTTTTCAACAGGCCATGGTAATCGACCCTTATTTTCCGCAAAATTTTCTCCTATTAATTTTTGTTCAGGCGTATTGTTAGATTTAATAGCTTTCTTCCGTTCTTCCTCCATTATTCTTGCTATTTCCTTCTCAATCTTTTCAGCAATTTTTCTCTTTTCTTCCAGCTCTTTTTGTAATTGCCTTTCCTTTTTGCTTAACGATTTAACAATTTCCTGCTTCCGTTGTTGCTCATTCTGTAACATACTTTTTTGCTGTTCTTCCCTGGTTTTCAGTTCAGATATTCTTGAAAGGTCATTTTGTAATCTATCTTTAGTACTCTTTATCTGTTCTTTCAATTCCATAATTATTTCAGATTGCTTTCTCCTGAACTTAGTTACCTGCTGTAAATATTTCAACCGTTTGTATCCCTGGTTAAAATCTTTTGCAGATAAAATGTATACCATTTCAGGATTTTCTTTTTGTGATTTATATGCATTAATCACCGCCCTTGCATAATCATTTTTTAACTCTACCAGATCACTTTCCATCATATTAATTGCAAGAGTATTCAGTTCAATTCTCTCATTCAACAAATTTATTTCTTCCCGCATTCCTTTAATTACTGATTCTCTTAAATTTACCTTATTCCCAATTATTTTTACAGCATTCATGCTTTCTTCCTTTTTCTTCGCAGTTGATTTAAGCATGTTATCTACATAATTAATTTCATTTAACGTAGCGTTTCTTTTTTCCTCCAGCTCCGCCTTTGTCTGAGCATATAAAAAGTTAAAAAAAATCCAAAATAAAAGGTTTGTAAGAATCAAATATTTCATACAAGCTCAATTAATTCATAGCCTTTTCCCGGGTAAAATTTAACACTTCCTTCCCACAGAAGCTCAACCTTTAAAATTTTAATTTGTACTTTCGTATTGTGCTGATAATCTTCAAATTCTATCTTTTTAGGAATTAAAATATTTCCCGTCTTGAAAAAATCCTTATTCTCTATTTTAAACCTTTTCTGGTTAAAACTATTTATTTGATTTACTAAAATTGTTTTTCTTTCTTCACAACCAATTTCATAATTTAAAATTATCCCTTTCACAATGCTATTTATATTTAACTTTCCTCCCTCGCATTTTTCCATATTTTTTTTGCTACTTTTCTCCAAAACTATGTCACCAAAAATTAAAGGTAAATAACCTAGTGTCAGGCCATATTTCTTTTCCAGATAAAATGAAGTCCCCCAATACAATTTTTTGTTTATTCTGTCATTAACGAGTATTGTATCTCCTGAAATGTAAATCCTTGCTCCTTCGATTCCCGATCTGCCTTTAATGCTAATAAGATATTTGTCTGGTTTCTGAAACTTTATATTGCCTAATAATTTCTCCTTCCCTTCCTTTGTTACAATCTCAATTTCTGCCTTTTTAATAAAAAAATTATTATTTGTAATATTCTGTTCCTCAACATTTTCAATTATATTTTCTGATTTTAATTTATTTAAATTTCCATTCTCCTCATTACCCATCTTTCTGGCTACTGAACACCCACTTATAAATATCCCAATTATTAATATACCAATTATTTTCTGCAATTTTCAATCTCTTTTATTAACTCAGTTTTTGTACTGTCAATTTTCAAAGCGATATTCCAGTTTTTTATCGCGTCATCACACTTCTTTTGCTTTTTTAAAATATATCCATAATGTTCATACCATACTGCGTCAGATTCTTCTCCCTTGCTTATTACTGATTCCATTACTTTTGCAGCTTCTTTAAGCTTTCCTCTTTTATACAGAACCCACCCATAAGTATCCAGATAAGTAGTATTTCCTTTTTCTTTTTCTATAACCCTTTTTGCCATTTCCTCCGCTTCTTTAAGATTCTTATTTTGCTCAGCCAGATAATATGCATAGTTATTTATAACATTAAGGTCTTCATTGTTGGCTTTTATAGCTATTTTAAATGTCTCAAATGCTTTCAGATAGTCTTTCATTCGGTAATATACATCTGCTTTCATTGTAAGTACCTGTACTATGAATTCTTTATTCTCTCCAGCTAAAATTTCTGCTTTTTTTAACTCGTCCAGAGCAATCGTATATTTTTTCTTTTCCATTGCTGCCTCAGCATACAACACTTTTGCCGCGAACGATGTATTAAATTTTGTTGCACATTCTTCTCCTTTTATAAATAGTTTATCGTAATCTTTCATTTGTAAATAAACAAAAAGCAATTTTTCCCACGCATAATAATTTTCAGGATTATTTTTTATGATCTCCTCCAGTCTTACTGATGCATCCATCAATTTATTTTCCTTAATCATCAGTTCCGGACGTAAAAGCGGAACAATACTATCATCATTAAAATTTGCCTCCAATACCATCNNTAGCGAAATAATTAACTTCTCCTGCAATTCTTTACTTAAGTCGGGAAGCTCTATAATTTTTCCCATCAATGAAATTTTATTTTCACGCTCAACTTTACTGTTAAGTATAACTGTATTCAGAAGCATAAATAAATCATCATAAGTTTTTTCAGATATAAAAAAATCACAAAGAGAAAGCTGAACCTGCGGATTGTCGGGATTTCTGTCTAATAACATATTATATACGTCCAGTGCCTTTTGATTTTCACCTTTTCCTCTGTAAATATCCGCCAGAATACCATTGTACAATATTTCATCAGGTTGTTCCTTCCGAAGCAAAAGTATCTTTATCAGAGCTTCATCAAATTTTCTTTCTAAAATGAGATTTTTTATTGCTGATAAAGTTGATGTTTCATTTACTCCATATTTATTATCAAAAGATTCAAAAATTGCATTTGCCTTATCGTAATTTTTGTTCTCTGAGTACAGATTTCCAAGAGTTAACTGAAGATTTTCCTTTTCAGGGAAATACTTCACAGCTTTTTCATACAAAATTATTGCACTGTCAATATTTTTTTCCTGATAATATAAGCCTGCCAGCATTGTCAGATACCATATGTTTTCCTTATTTATTTCCAATGCTTTTGCAGCAAACTTTTTTCCGTTTTTAATATCCCCGTTTGCAATTACTATTTGCGCCATTTGATAGTATGCCGCATCACTTTCAGGATTAATTTTTATGCATTGTTCCAAATATTTCAGGGCATCTCCTCCATTTCCTAATAATTTTTGCTTAAGCCCTTCTACATAAACCTCATTAAATGCAGCAGCATTATAATTGTTTTTTGTTTCCTTTTTTTTTCCTGATGTTATAAAAGATTTTGAACAAGAAAAAAAGATTAAAACTAAAAACGTCAGAGAAACGTAACTTAATTTGTATGATTTCATATTTATTTTTTACCTGTATGTCCAAACCCCCCGGCTCCTCTTTCAGAGTCTAAAAGAACATCAACGTTCTCCCATTCTGCTTTTTCGTGTTTAGAGATAACCATCTGGCAAATTCTCTCACCATCCTCTATAACGAAACTTTTATCTGATAAGTTCACAAGAATGATACAAACTTCTCCGCGGTAATCAGCATCAATTGTTCCCGGTGAATTAAGAATTGTAATTCCTCTTTTAATAGCCAGACCGCTTCTGCGTCTGATCTGTGACTCATAACCAGCTGGAATTTCAAGGAATAATCCGGTCGGAACCATCATCCTTTCCATTGGTTTCAAAATTATCTTCTCCTCTAAGTTTGCTCTCAAGTCCATCCCTGCTGATGCATCAGTTGAGTATTCAGTTAATTTATGTTTTGACTTGTTTATTACTTTAATTTTCATCTTGAAATCAAAAAAAATAATTCATAAAAATTAATGACAAATATACCTTTAATGCCTTTAACAATGTATTTCTGTATGTGTTTTGGTGAAAATTATGCAATTTGAAAACCAATATTTTCTTGTATCGGTCAAAGTTAAATATCTTTGCAATCACAATTGCAGAACTTTATCAACCAAATTTCCAGGTGTAATGAATCTTTATTTAAAAAAGTCAGTTTATCTTTTTCTTCTTTTTTTTGCAATGTCTTGTAATGCTCCCCCAGGCAATGAGAATACAATCGTTTTAGTTAAAACCACACTTGGCGATATCAAGATCAAATTATACGTCGGAACCCCCCATCATCGCGATAATTTTATACGCTTAATAAATTCCGGATTTTATGATGGCATCTCTTTTCATCGTGTAATTAAAAATTTTATGATCCAGGCCGGTGATCCTTCAACTAAATCCGGTTCATCAAAGAACATTCCTGACTCACTTAAGACATATACAATTCCTGCCGAATTTAATAATCTGTATTTTCATAAGAAAGGGGCTCTTGCTGCTGCCCGTCAGGGTAATGATATAAATCCTGAAATGAGATCATCAGGAACTCAGTTCTTTATTGTGCAGGGAGTTAAATTAAATGATGATGAGCTGAACAAGATAGAACAGCGAATAAACAGTAATATTAAACAAGGTCGTTTTACAAGTTTAATAAAGGAAACGGCAGATAGTATAAGTTTAGCAGGAAAATCTATGACAGA
>PLML01000026.1 GCA_003141525.1 Bacteroidales bacterium | reverse complement strand
TTTAAGTGGACACTAATGATTTGCTTTTTTCTTAGAGACAATTCATTAGTCCTTAATTTTCATTTAGAAGCTTCAGATATTTAATAAAAACCTGTTCATCATCTTTCTTATTTTCATTATTGAATTGTGTCAATAAATCATTTTTATCTTTTAGAAATTCTTGCAACTTTTCTGAAGTAACTGTAATTGTTTTCTTTGTATCCTTGTCAATCACATATAAAAATCTTAATGTTGCAAGTTTTGCACCTTGTATAGCACCACCAATTGCTCCAAAATAGTATCCCATTCGCATCTGTTTCTTTTGTTCAGTAGCATTATTTGATAAACCACCTTTTAAAACTAAATATTTACCATCCGAAATCAAAGGAGCATACCAAGTCTGTATTCCAAATTGAGCACAATTCAAATAAAGTGTATCTCCAAGCGAATATGCCCAAATCTCTCTCTTTATAGTATTTTTAGGAACAGATTTGTCATTGGATTCAATTTTATAATCATTTCCACCAACCATCTTAATATCTCCCATTGTCCTTTTTATAACCTTTAAATCAAGTTGTTTTGATGGATTCTTATTAATTATTTCATCAAAACTCATATAAACTCCTTTAGGAAAGTGATTTGTCTGAGAATTGGCACTTAATCCAATCAAAAGGAGGAATGCTAAAATAATATTTATTTTATTCATAATAAGTAGTTTATAGGGTCTCAGTTTCAAATAATTGGCTATAACTGTCCGACTAATTTTACAGAACAAACTATGCTCTTCATAACCCGTCCGAGTTATGGTTAGTTTTTTTTCTCTCGGTAAAGAATTTGTCCTGATGTAAGGTAATCCATTTGCCGTTACTGCTTGATTGTGTAGTCATAGGGTACCAAGTCAGCAACACGCTGTCTTGCAATTTCCCCTTCCCAGAAAATACCATCAGGTTCAAAATATCCACTAGGATCAAAAAAAACACTCTCCTTTAGAAAAACAATAAAACTTGTAGGCTGCTTTGTATAGTAAGAAATACCTAAACCTCCAGGACATTTAAGATATTTTGTATGGCTATCTTTTTGAAATACTATTTTNNTCTCGTTTGCTGAATTCCTTACCGTAAATCCAGCAGAATTTAAGTCATTCGTCCAAAACGCTCTGAAAAAATGGATCCTCGACCCAAGGTATGCAAGGTTTCTTTTTCTTTCAAAGTATTGCTTTTTTGTATCCTTAGCTGTTGAATCCTCCCGGAAGATAATATTTCCCTTAAAGAGAAATGATTTACTTTGTTTGTCATATTCAAATTTATCAAGGTAATNNCCAAGAGCTTTATTGTCGATTAATATTGGATTGGTAGCATATGCTTTAAGTGTATCCTTATTTGCACTATATTTAAATCTTATGTCATCCTCATTAGTTATTTTACAATTCATGGCATTACCGGTAGTTCCTAGAAATTCATTCCTGAAAATCGTTAAATTTTCACTCCTTTCCAGGCCATGAAATTTAGCATTCACGGTAACTTCATTCAATTCAAATAGCTTTGGGTTCATATAAACCAAATTCGGTTTAGCCGTTGAAAAATCTTTCAGGGTTACAGAATAATAACCTATAGCACTAATTGTCAAGGGCATTGAAGGATGATATTTAGAAATATCCAATTGAAAGTTCCCATTCTCATCTGACAGTGTCCCGACAGAGGTTCCGTTAAAATATACCGATGCGGAATATATGGTACTCTTGGTTTTTATATCGAAAATAGTTCCTTTAATAACTTGGTTATAAGCAACTAAATTGATATTGAAGAAAAGAAGTAATAAAAGTAACTTTCTCATTAAATAAATTTTAAGATCTGTTTATAATTACGAAGAGAAATAACGCATACTCAATATTAATACTGGTCCTTATTTAGTTCATCGAGTGAAAATCCTTCTGCGAAGTCAAAAATTTTATTGTCATCCTGGTTAACAAGTTCAGGTCTGTTTAATCTGATATTAATCATTATGCGCACTTTATACAAGTCTCTGTTGAAAGGATCTCTTTTAATAAGTTCATTTAAAAAAGGTAAGGCATCCTCGAATTTCTCATTGCTTAGATTTGAATTTAATCTTTCCGAAAGTTCTTCACTTTTTTCAATTGGTTTTTTGGAGTCATTCTCTTTTGATAAAGTAGGTAGTAAGGATTCTGGTATGCTAACTATGATTGGTTCCGGAAAGTGTTTCATAATCTCTTGAGATTTAGGTTTGCATAGATTTGGCTTAAATCCTGGTAAAGAGAATGCAATTTGAATATAAAATACCTGATCGTGCTTGATACTGTCACATTTTTTCCAAAAGTTTTTTGACAAGTTAATGACGCGAAGTACTTCGTTGTCAATTATACTGTCAATGGGATTGACTACAGTAATTTCAGCTATTCCTCCTTCAGGATTTACTGAGATTTTAGTTATGGAATTAGCAAAAGTCCCTTTCTCTATTTCAGTTACAGGGAAGTGGACACTTTTAGAAAAAAATGAGATATAACCCATTTCACCATCTTTGAACCTATAGTCTATTGGTTTCTTAAACTTTTGAGAATATAGACCACTTGAAAATGAAATACAGGTTAAAAATAAAAGAATATAGGTTTTCATAATGGAACGGAATTGTCAGAAGTTTATAGCCCTGCTTTGCTTTTTCTGTGATGGCTAGTCGTTTTGTCCATTGTCTAATGTGCATGGAACCTGGCGATTAACCATAACGGCCCGGCGGTTTAATTGAGTTGCCATCCGCGTCAGGGTTGGCATGTGTTTTTGCAAAGTCCCGATA
>PLML01000147.1 GCA_003141525.1 Bacteroidales bacterium | reverse complement strand
AAACGTGGCGGAACCCCTGAGGATGTGGCAAATACAGCTTTGTTCCTCGCTTCGGATCTGTCCTCTTATGTAACCGGACAAACAATTCATGTCTGCGGAGGTATGTTAACTTAAAAATATTTATTATCTTTACGAAACCGCAGGGCGCCTATCCTTTCTAGCACGAGGAAATGCAGCGAGACATATTTATTCCACACTTATTTTAAAAGGGCGCCCTGCTTCTTTTTTTATAGACTGCTGATCAATGCACAACATTATTTTCTTCCTGATCCTGATAATACCTGTTACAGGTTTTATCGTTGAAAGATATCTCGATTATCTCAACTCTCTAATGTGGTCCGATACTCTTCCTGAAAAACTGAAAGGAATTTGTGACGGTGAAGAGTACAGGAAAACCCAGTTATATCAAAAAGACAACAACAAATTATCTCTCTGGTCATCCTCTTTTAATCTGATAGTGATCCTGTTAATGATTATCGCAGGAGGCTTTGCGCTTGTTGATAACTTTGCCAGAACATTCAGTACAAATGCAGTAATTATCTCACTCGTTTTTTTCGGAATAATTGGCTTTGCCTCCGAAATTATAAATATTCCTTTCGGCTATTACGATGTTTTTGTTATTGAAAAGAAGTATGGGTTCAATACAATGACTATCAGAACATTCATCACTGATCATATTAAATCATGGTTTTTAGCACTCCTGGTAGGTGTTCCTGTCCTCGGACTTATTACATGGTTCTACTATAAGACCGGGAAAAATTTCTGGCTGTATGCCTGGGGACTAATAACCCTGTTTTCTGTTATTATCAACTTATTTTATTCTGAATTAATTGTCCCATTGTTTAACAAGCAAATCCCTCTGCCGGAAGGATCTTTAAGAAGCCTGATCGAGATTTTTTCTCAAAAAACAGGATTCATACTTAGAAATATTTATATAATCGATGGTTCAAAGAGAAGCACGAAAGCAAATGCCTACTTTTCCGGTTTTGGACCAAAGAAAAGAATTGTACTTTATGATACTTTGCAAAAAGAACTTTCAGAAGAGGAGATAGTTGCTGTTCTTGCGCATGAAATAGGGCATTATAAGAAGAAACATGTTCTACTGAATCTCATTTTTTCTGTTCTTATAACCGGATTAATGCTTTTCCTCCTTTCGGTGGTTGTAAACAGCCCATCTCTCTCTCAGGCATTAGGGTCGAAGAATGCGAGTTTTCATCTTGGATTGATTGTATTTGGAATTCTGTACAGTCCTCTGTCACTAATAATAGGATTGCTGACAAATTATGTTTCACGAAAAAATGAATTTGCTGCAGACAGATTTGTGCGAGAAAACTTCAAACCGGAGGTACTGGCGACAGCTTTAAAAAAGCTTTCTGTAAAGAACCTTTCAAATATGATGCCTCATCCGGCTTATGTGTTTTTTCATTATTCCCATCCTCCTTTGCTCGGGCGGCTTGAAAAATTGGAATGAATTTCCTTATATTTGCGAAAACTTTTTTTTGCCTCCTTAGCTCAGCTGGTAGAGCAGCTCATTCGTAATGAGCAGGTCGTGGGTTCGAGTCCCATTGGAGGCTCAAAAAGTAATCGCATTATTTTCATAACCGCTTAAAATCAAGGATTTCAGGCGGTTTCTTTTCTTACAGGTACTTAAAATGTACGCCAGAACTACTAGGAAAGGGGATGGCTTATTAATATTTAAGATTGGAGAAATTGACAGGAGATAATTTACTAATTTTAAGACAAAAAATTATGTCCTGGCCTTTACGAGCTTGTGAATTTGTATAAATTCAATAAAATTATATTGAGATGAACAAAAAGATTATCGGATCATTGGAGGGTTCGCCTTTGGTAAATACCGCTGCATTAATAATCATTTTTGCAGGCGTGATTTATGCAAAATCGATCATCACGCCTTTTTTACTTGCACTTTTCATTAGTATCATTTGTGCACAACCAATTTCCTGGCTGGAAAAATTCAGAATCCCCAGATGGCTTGCACTTATCATTGTAATATTGGGATTAATTGTACTTTTTTCCGGATTTACTTTCCTGATCGGAGGAACACTATCATCCTTTTCAGGCAACCTTTCAAAATATGAATCTACCCTCACAACGATCAGTAACTCATTTATTCAATATTTAAATGAGCAAGGCCTAAAGATTCCCCAAGATCAGATATCTAATCTTGTCCAACCAGCAAAGATCCTGGAATATACGGCAAGTGCTTTGAATAAACTGTTCAATATGATGGGGAATACATTCGTTATCTTCCTTATCATTTTATTTATACTTATGGAATTCGGGAGTTTTTCTGTTAAGGTCAAAGCAATTCAGAGTGAATCTGGTAAATCCATTTCTTATTTTTCTACCATTTTACATAATATCCGTAACTACCTTGGGATAAAAACCTTATTATGTTTATCAATAGGAATTCTTATCTATTTAGCATTACTTATTATTGGGGTTGACTATCCTCTCCTATGGGCATTAATTGCAGGTCTGATGAATTATATTCCGAATATTGGATCCATCATAGCTACAATTCCAACAGTTCTCTTTGCCTTGGTACAACTTGGATTAGGTGGTGCACTCTGGACCCTGGGCTCGACTATTGTTATCCACAATATTCTTGGAAACTTTATTGAACCAAGGATCATGGGAAAAGGTTTAGGTTTGTCAACTCTGGTTGTATTCCTGTCTCTTCTATTTTGGGGATTTATACTGGGAATGGTGGGTATGATTCTGTCAGTTCCCTTCACCATGACCATTAAAATCATCCTGGAACAGAATGAGAAAACAAAATGGATCGCAATACTTTTGGGAACACCGGCTGAAGCTAAAACCTATCTTCAAAATAGAGAATTGATTGAAGAACAGCAATATAAGAAATCACATTTGAAGGATAATTAAAGATGCAAATAAGAAGTCCGGCTTGCTCTCTTTGAACCTTTTTAAAAAATTAATCCATCCATGTGAGCAAGTCTTGAGTGGATGGATTTTTATTTGACTTGTGTCACTGTCTTTCATAACTTTAACATAATGAATGATTATTGTGGCAAGTATCATCCCCGGTTTCCAATACGACATCTTCATCAGCTACCGCCAGAAAGACAACAAACACGATGGTTGGGTTACTGGGTTTGTTGATAATCTAAAAGGTGAGCTTCAATATCTAGCTGCAATTATCAATGATCCATGATGCAGCGAACGGAAAAGCCACAATACTTTTCACTGTTATATTTGTACACCCTATCGTACTTATAACGCAGGTTCCAAAAAAGAACAGTTTTACTATTGTACTCCGTTGAACTCCACCAATAACCGTAGATCCCGATAGAGTTGAATATGCCTTCGAAGCTGCGATACCCTCCCGGAAGAGCCGTAAAACCGCTTTCGTTGGTGGCACCGGTATTAGGAGTTCTCCAATGAGTCGTACCGGATTCCTTTAGTTTATCACCTGCAAACCCAACTTCTCCAAGGTAAGTCGTTATCTTAGCCCATTCTGACTCAGAAGGGACATGCCAGCCGGTTGGGCATAATTTATTTGTACTAACCGTATACCAATTGTACAGGGCACCGTAAGTCTTTTTGTTATCTATTGAATCATTATTATACCAGCAGAATCCAGGGGTTGTTAATGCTGCCCATTCATCATTTTCTTTAACCGTTGGTATCGGAGTACCGTCATTGTACTTAGTAGTTTTTAAATTCTCCGCCATCCAAACCTGTGTTCCGATAGTTACGGTTTTGTATTTATTACCATCTATATCTTTCAATGAAATTGTCCGACACCCGGTCAATCCTATGCAAAACAAAGTTGTGGCAAGTATTATTATCTTATTTATTTTCATTTTTTTTATTCTGAAATAATCTGATATTTATGTTTCGCGTAAAACTATCACAAATATAAAAGGAAGCTATTTACTTCCTTTTAGTTCGAGCGGGAAAGGGGATTCGAACCCCCGACCCTCAGCTTGGGAAGCTGATGCTCTACCCCTGAGCTACTCCCGCAGTTTTAAAAGCCTGACAAAAATAATGAATAGATTCATTTCAGCAAATTAATTATTTAAGTGGTCTTTTCATTCCATGCTAAAATCCCATTCTTTATAAAACTGCTTCAGAAAAATCTCCAGAAATTCATGACGTTCGGCAGCCAGTCTTTTTGCTCACCAGTCATGGCCGCTGTCATAGCCTTCCAGATTTTGCCTGACAAATTCTTTTGTCATTATTATTTGTTCATTCCTGTTCATTTCCTTAAATGTGCGTTGAATATCATTTAGTAATCCTTAGTGACCCTGAGTGATAACCTTCGTGTTCCTTTGTGGGACTGTAATTTATATTGATTCTAAGTATTTTACATAAATATACGGACGTTTTACGGACTAAGAAAGACAAAAAAAGCCCTACCAATTATGATAGAGCTCATCTGTTTTTACTTCTCATCTTTTATCTTTTTTGCCTCTGCTCTGATGATAATTTTATCTGCTTTCATCAACTCTATAATCTCATCCAATGTTAGTGTAGGATTCTTTAGTTTGTACTCTTTCACATAGTTTGCAATTAAATCTTTACGATTAATCTGAATAAGTTTTGATTAGGCTGTACAGTTTAGTCCAGAATACTCAGTAAAGATATTATTTTCTTAACTTCTGATGCTCTTTGTGGTGACAATCTATTTATAGCTTCCCGGAATAAAACAGAAAATCCCGAATTTCTCCAGGACTTGTATCTATGCATGGTGGATATGCTTTTCATAGCACCGTCTGTGTTAGCTTGTGCTTTATTTTTTATTTTACATTATAATATGTTGGATTGAAAATGTACGTTGAATCATTAATAGCTTTTTCACATTCATTTGCGACATATTTAGTATATGAATCCCACTTTGATTTTCTTTTATTGATCATCTTATGTCCTGTTACTACTGAAATATTTCTTAAGGCATAAAAGGGACCATTGGTTAAGTCTCCCGCAAATAAATTATAACCCATTATTTTTTCTTCTTTATTATAAATTAGATTAAGATCGTAGACTCTATTGTCATAGAAATCATAGATTGTATTTTGGGAGTCTTTGCATAAATAATTATCTCCCTTTATTACATTGTTTTCAAGAATTTTTAACCATTGATCTCTATTTAATTCAACGGCAATATTTACAAACTTGATGTCAGAGAATTTGGAAAAACGGTCGACAGTTTTATTGTAATACTCATTAAAATCTTTAAAGTCTTCTTTTTTAAAGATCCCAAATCTTATAAATGTCAATACAACAACATTATTTCTATATATGGAAGTATTAATCAAAGAATCATTTACATCATAGACGTCAAAATGTGCCACTTGTTCATATAGATGAGCATTATAACTATTATATATTGAACTTTTTAAAACGAAACAAGAATTACAAGATAAAGCAAGAATTAGCAAAATGATAATCTTTCTAAAACCTATAAATTTCTTGAGTATTTCCAGAGTTTTCATTTATCAGTTATTTATTAATGGACTAGATTAAAAGCAAATCTTGACTAATGCAAAAATTGGTGATAACAATCAAGATATTATAAAATTATCAAATGTCCTGTTTTTTTCATCACCAAATCAATTTTTGTTGTTTGCCCGCGAATTTAACCATCTTAAAATCGCGGAAGAATGGCATATAACAGCCCGGCACGTTTGGTTAGTTGCCGTCAGCGTCGCGGTGGCGTGGTTTTTGCAAAGTCCCGATAGGTGGACAAGACACAAAAGCAAAATCCGTGACAAACAACTTACCTTTATTGTCCTTGTTATGGGCTGCCTGACAATTAATTATATAAACCGTGTTTGGGACTATTAATATCTTAATTATTAGAGTAGTAAAATATGACCAAACAAAAATGATCAAGACGTCCAGTTTATTCCGAACAAGCAATCAGTTTTCAATAATACCTCAATATTTGTCCTTATAACTATGTTTTCTATTCATATTTTAGCGATTGTGCCGGATTGACTCTCGCTGCCCTGATAACACGATAGCTGATTGTCAAAATTGCAATACCAAGTACAATAGTTAAGCCTGTAACAAAACTGAAAATTCCAAGGTTTATTTTGTAATAGAAGTTCTCTAACCATTTACCAGCATAGTAGTAAATAACCGGACAGGCTATCAGGGATGAAATAGAGACAAGTATTATTATTTCCTTTGATATTTCAATATATATACCGGTAATTGAGGAGCCCATTGCCTTTCTTACACCGATTTCCTTTGTACGTTGTTCGACAGTATATGATGTTAAACCAAAGAGTCCGAGTGCTGCAATAAATATTGCAAGGATAGAAAAAATCTCCGCCATTTGTGCATTCTGCTTGTCCTGAATATACATCTTTTCAAAATCCTCATCAACAAAATAATACTGTAGAGGACTATTCTCTGTATATTCTTTCCATATCTTTTCAATCTCATTTATTGTTTTTGAATAATTCTGGGCAGATAGCTTTACTGTCAGATATCCCCACGAAATGTCATCGGTCTTGAATTTGAAAATATATGGCTGAATGGAGTTACGAAGAGATACAAAATTAAAATCTTTAACAACTCCAATTATCGGTGAATATATTGGTCCTGAAGGACCATTCTGAAAGATACGTGTCTTTTCCAGGTCAGTTATGTTAAAATTCTTGACAGCACTTTCATTAAGAATGCATGCATGTTGATCGGTTGTAAATGACTCATTAAAGGATCTTCCTGAAGCAAGGGTCATACCGTAAGTTTCAAGATAATCATAGTCTATAAAGTTGGTCTGAGCCAGGAAGGTCTCATCTTTTCTTCCTTCTATCATATAACCGTTATTATTATTGTTCCGGCCGGGAACAGCCGTGGAGCTGACAATTTTAATAACTCCCGGAGTCGCACTTACAGACTCCTTAAAGGATTTAACTCTGGGCCCAAGTGCTTCAGCTCTGTTTATCACCATTAGCTGCTCTTTATTGAATCCGACATCCTTTTTGAGCATATATTTTAGCTGTCTGTACATAATCATTGTACCAACAATAAGCAAAATTGAAACAGCGAACTGAAAAACAACTAGTACCCTCCTGAGCCTCCCGTTTTTAATACTGTTTTTTACACTACCCTTCAACGCTTCATATGGATTGAAAGAGGAAAGGAAGAGAGCTGGATAACTTCCTGCAAGAAACCCAACTATCATGGAGAAAAGAATCAGAACCGGGATAGTGTACCAGACTGAAAAAAGATTCAGTACCAGATTAATGCCTAGCAGATCATTAAAATAAGGTAAGGTTACTTTAATAAAAACTAAAGCAAATATTAGTGAGATAAATGAAAGGAGAAAAGATTCTGAAAGGAATTGAGTAATCAGCATACCTCTGGATGAACCTCCGATCTTTTTTATTCCGACCTCTTTTACTCTCCTTGAAGCCTGTGCAGTTGAAAGGTTCATGAAATTAATAGCAGCTATCAATACAATAAGTATGGCTATACTGCCAAATATCTTCAGGTATTTCGGATCGTTAGCTGCCTTAAATGTCTGCTGAACTGATGTATCAAGGTGAATATCAGTAAGATTCTGCAGAAAAAACCTGTATTTGTTTCCCCTGGCGATGAAATCTTTTATTGTTATTCCTAGATATTTCTGTAAGTTAGGTCCTATATATTTAACTATTAAATCATTAAATTTTTCATCTACGGTTACATAACTTGAATTTGGCTTTAATAGCAGGTATGTGCTGAAACTGTTGTTCTCCCAATTTAGGTCATTTGACATTGGGTTGGTCATAAATGAGGAGAGGATATTGGCCTCAAAATGCGAATTTTCAGGGATATCAGCCATAACTCCGGTGATCGTATACCTTATTGAGTCTGACCCTATCTTCAATGTTTTGTCGATCGGGTTCACATCACCAAATATTTTCTTTGCAGTTGACTTTGACAATACTACTTTCCGTGGGGCATTAAGAAGATTTTTGGGATCACCTTTTAAAACCGGGATAGAAAAAAAGTTAAAGAACGAAGAATCGGCTTGAACAATATGGTCCTCCATGAAAGATTGTTTATTATACTCAACAATTGTAGGCACTTGACCTGTCATTCTCAGGTAATCTTCTATTTCAGGAAATTCATTCCGTAATGTCGGACCCAATATGGGGGGGGTGAATGGACCAGTTATCTCCTGCCCACTGATCTTAGCATTAAGTATCACCCTGAAAATTCTGTCTTTCTTTGCATTGAACTTGTCATAATTTGCCTCATTTATTACAAAAAGTGCAATAAGAAGGCTGCAGGCAATACCTATGGAAAGACCCAAGACATTGATAATAATGTATGCACGCTGTCTTTTAAAAGATCTTATACTATGTTTAATGAAGTTATTGATCATAGATTTTCGTTTTAAAAGGGTTGATTCAAGCGAATTTTAAAACTCCATATTTTTTTTGTATATGGAAATCATTTTAAAGACAAAGTAAAAACAATAATGATGCATGTAAGGTTTTCATTCTACCTTAAGAGTTTCAGCTTGATTTATACCTACTGCCATATATGCCTGAAAACTAACCATAACCATTGCAATCACAATAGCTCCTAAATTTATTCCCGCAAATATGAATAGTTGATATTTTTGATTATATCTATTGCGTTCTACACTCTCCAGCCTATCGATCGAAATATAAAGAATTCCTTAAGATTGATTTTCCCCTGGTACCATACCCTGAAAATACAAAGACTTTCTGGAGTTTAGTAAAACTTGGTAATGAACTCCGCAAAATACACCTACTTGAGAGTCCTGTCCTCAATAAGTTAATTACTACCTACCCGAGTAATGGTTCGACTGAAGTCACCAAACTCAAGTATGAAGATAGTAAAGTCAGGATCAACATCGACCAGTATTTTGATCATGTCCCCCAGATTGCATGGGAATTTTACATTGGCGGATATCAACCTGCACAAAAATGGCTGAAGGACCGCAAAGGGAGAATATTATCCTTTGAAGATATCCAGCACTACCAGAAAATTATTGTTGCCCTGGCTGAAACGGATAGATTAATGAAGGAGATTGATAAGATTGAAATATAAAATTAATCCAACTCTTGCCGGTCCAATTTAATTGTCAATTAATGAATGAGAGATAATTCAATCCAAGGTTGCCCGCTTTAAACAGAAAGTCCTGGATCTCTCCAGGAAATATCTCGCTGCACGGTGGATGTGCTTTTTATAGCACCGTCCGAGTTATTGGCTGGTTCAATTTTATCCTATGTTGATAAACGATTAACTTGTTGACTATAGGATCAAATAGGTAATATTTGTAATTGTTAAATTAACATTTTAAGAAGATAAAGAGCTATAATTTCCCTTTGTTCATTATTGAAGCGAGTATCAAATTTTAAAAGTCGATTTGTATATAAATTGTTTTTTCTACCAGCTCTGCGAGAGATCTCATTTAAAATCGTTTCAATTTTTACAATATCAACTTTTATTTTATTTGATTCGATTTGACCGTATTGGATTAAATATTTAAGTTTTTTAGATATAATAATGTTTTTAATTTTCTCTTTTTGCATATTAATATCTAGTGACTTAAGTTTATTCTTATCAGGACTTGATATGTATTTCAACATGAAATTATCAAGTTCGTTTTCATTAGCATTGTCCAATTTTTTTATTTCAGTAGATATGCTATAACATTTGGAACAAAGGCCTTTACCTTTATGCTTGTAGTATGTTGAATTACAACTAATACAATATTCGTTTTTAATACTCCATTTCATTTGCTAAGTATGCTTTTATCAAATTAGGCAGCGATTGAATTTTGGATTTTCTACGACAATTATGTTATTATGTAACTGTATATGTGATTTGCCGAGGTACATTCATTAGAAACCAGAACTATAGGAAGGAGTAAAGCTATTTAAAGGAACCTTGTAATAATGGTTTTTACCATTAATTTGAAAATCTACTAAATATGCATAATCATTATCTATTCCACACCCAGTTACATAAACTTCACCTGGAGCTAAAAGTTTAAGTGTTTTAATACTTTCAAAATTATTTGTGTCATTAGCATTTAGAGGTGTTATAGAATGAACCATAAATCCAAATGACGCCATTAAAAATGAAGAACCGATCATTAATTTGTACCAATTCACTAAGATGAACTTTTTCATAATGTGTCAAGATTAAATTTTGTCCTTACTCATTTGGCTTTTGGGAAACGCCCCGTTTTTAAAGTGGTATCTGGTCTCCACGTTTTACAGTACATAATAAATCAATCATTGCTATGTTTCAAATATCTGTGTATGTATGCTATGTCTGTCTCGGTGACTGAAAACTTGCCCATAACTGCCCAGCGGTTTAGTGAGTTGGCGTTCGCGTCGAGGTGCCGCGTTTTTTGCCAGTCCCGGCAGATGGACAAGACACTAAAGCAAAAACCGTGACAAGCAACTTACCTTTATTGTCCATGTTGGGTGTTCGTAGCTTTTTTATTCAGTGATTCTCTTTTCATCAGTCTGTGCGATGATCGACATAGATAGCGTCTTAAAATTACAGATAAAATAGTTTTCATTCGCGAGATCTAATTAATAGTTGCCTTTATTAGCTGTCTATATAATGAAGGCCCTTTTTAAACAAACTAAGTTCTCGCCTTGACATATAAGGGGAAAAAACCGATTGAGTATCAACATGGTTCTCATATTCAAAGTCATATGGTTCTGGTTCATAGTCAAGAAGGTCAACTTTCAGAATATTCGATGCAGCAGTTCTTTTGAGAAAATTCTTTGAACCAGGGCAGTTGTTGAATGAACCTAAATCTATTCTGATTTGATCTCCCTGACAAACTACGTTGTTACCAGTCACCTCGTAATGAAAATTAAGAATCCTTTCAGACCATTCTGACCAGCTGATAATTATTTTCTTCAAATTAGCTAAATCTTTACCATTTGTTTGTATTGTAATGAATAGATGAAATCCATTGATCTCTTTTTCTCTTGACAAATACAGTTTATGTCCTTTTTGTATTCCATAAAATTTAGGATCGTTATTAGGATTATTGAATTCTTTTAACTCAACTCGCTGGGGAAGTTTATGGCTATTCTTTATTGGCCTATTTTTTAAATAAATGTAACCTAATATAATTATTATGGTTATTCCGATCATTAAAATTGTTGTATTCATTATTTAATTTTTAAAGTGCTTAGAATTATGATTTATTACTGACATTTTATAGCAAGAATTTTTATATTCGATCCAAACCAAAATATTTTCCAACTGTATAAAATTGTATCATAAATTTAGTCATCCAAAATTACTGTTGGATCATTTGGTGGTGTAGTTAAGTTTATCAAAATTTTTGCAGAAGCCACCTCTTTAAGATGTAAAACGATAATAATTTTCATTATGATAATAATCTTAAAAATCTTGCTAATTGCCTTTTCGAATTTAATATCGAGTGTTTGAAGAAGGTTGCCATTTATATTCCGTATTATAGACTTGCTAAAAGAAAATTCAATAGTTTGGCAGTCAGTTTGCTATGACACCCAACGGTAGTCTGTCTAATAACCTATATCGATTTTTCAACTAAACCAAATTTAACGATGTCTTCTCGCCCCGAGGTTTAATTTAGTTGCCGTCCGTGCCAGGGCAATGCTTTTCATAGCACCGACCGTGTTAGCAGCTGTAATTATTTATTATTTAAGTATTTAAATCGTGGTACAATTGTTTCATTTCACTTAAAATTGTCGGAATATTAATTCCAGAAGCAATGTTTCCATGTGCTACTTTATCCCTATCTTTTTTATAATCATAAATCTTTGTATACGTTTGTCCACCAGGCAGTTGAAAAAATGAAACTCTGTCCATAAGATTAGTTTGTCCTTTTTTAATTAATCGCCATGCATTCTTATTCTTATAACTCGCGTTATTTGTATTCTTCAGATTAATCAAGTTATCAGATAAGTCTCTAATCCTCTTTTCAAGTCTTGTGAAAATGAATAGAAAATAAGCTTGATCATTTAAATACCTCTTTCTTTGATAATCCCTTTCTTTTCTAATATTTCCTTTTGAATGAGCATCAAACTCAAGTGAAGCATATTGATTATCAATATCAAGGTATAGTTTAGTGAGTTCGTTAAAAGGATTCATCGTGTTAATTGTAATAGGATTTTATTGTATTCTGTCTTTGAAAATGTGAATTTCTTTTTTTTATCTGAAGTGTAGATAGCCCATTGTGGTGGCTGAAACTGATCAGCAAAATCAACTAGGATATAACTACCACTTTTATAAATTAAATCAATTCTTCCGTTTGCAGCAATTGTCCAGAGTCCTTTAGGTTTAAAACTTATAATCATATGGTTGCCTTTATAAATATCAAGAGTATCAAGCTCTTGAGGTGGAATATCAAAATGTTGCATTAGTTCCTCATACATTGATGTCGTATGCCCTTTTTTGCAGCTTAAATCACTCTGTTCTTTAGTCCATTCTTTTACTTCAGAAAATAGTTCATTGATTCTCTTTTTCCAATCTTGAATTCTTTCTTGAATGTGTGTCTTTTCAATAACTTGGACTACAAGTGTTTCTCCTTCCTTCAAAAAAAGATCTTTAAGTTTAATTAACAAGTTCCAATGGATTTTCTTATTAGATTTTTGTAAAGGAGAATGGCTATTAAATTTTTCAGTTCTATCGACGTTCAATACTGGTTGCTGATGTTGAGCTGTAATGAAAGCTCCAAATGTCATTGTAACTTGAATGCTCTGTAATTCATTGTCATCACTATCAATACAAGAGGCTTTAAGAAGAAGAGATGAAGTAAATAATCTATCAGTCCAGTTCTTATCTTCCGAATTGAATACAATTCGTACGATATTTATTGTTGGTTTATCCAGGGTCGAGATTATATCCTCGAAATTAGTTTTACTGAATGTGATTGTTCTCATGGTTTATTGAGATTATTTTTGTAAGCATTATTTGTTAAGATTTAGTCAAAGTTATGGAGTTTTTCATTTATTAATTTGAAATAGAATCTTTCATATTACTGTTAGCAGAAGTAAAATATGTAAATGGGACAAATCTGTCATGATATACATATGTTTGGTGTAAAATTAAGAAAAAATGCCCACTTTTACTTTGTAGGAGAAAGGGTGTACTTACACAACCGGCACAAAAATGGCTGAAGGATGCAAAGGGAGAGTTATAAACAGCAAATCCCGGATCTCTCCAGGACTTGTATCCTTGCATGGTGACGTGATATCCTTCAATATAGAGCGTGTTTTTATAGTAGCGTCGATGTGAGCGGCTGTTATTTACTTTCTAATCTACTAATTAATTCTTTTTTTAAAAAATTAATTAATTCATTTTTATCTTGAATATAGCTATATCTTCTTTTGTAACCAACAATAAATGTTTTGTTTGGCAATTCAGAATATCCAATACTATTATTCCATGTGGGTGAAAAATTATATATATATTGTATTTTATCAAATGCAAGTTTCCCTTCACATATGATGATTTTAGGATTAACCATTTCAATCATTTCTTTTGTCCATTTAAAAGCTAATTGATGGAATTTAAGATACATTTCTTCTCCCAATGATTTAAACAACTCATCCAAATCGCGTGTTGTTGATGTTATGAAATAGAAATAATTCGTTTTAACGCATTTTTCAAGTAAATAGTAAAGATTCGCATTTTCAAAAACTTCTCTTGTTTCAGAGGCAATCGTATAGTCATAATCTTCTTCTTTAGCTTCAAGGTATTCAAAACTATCAGCTGGTTCCAAGTCTATTTCTTCTCTAGTTTTAATATTAAATTTATTATAAAAACCAGCTCCAGGATTAATTCCTATGAACATGATTTCAGGATCCTTATTTAAAGGAGAATACAAAATTGTACATCCTTTGTACAATTTTTCAGCTTCTGGATTTATCTCAATAATTTTGAGAATTGAATTTCTAAAATTTTCAACTTCACCTTTCAGTTTTGAATAAGATTCAATAATGGTTTTCATAAGGTTTTAGAATAAGTTCTGACTTGTATTAAAAAAATATGTTGATTATCAGATTTATATAATATTAGACTTTAATCATTTTAGCAACTTCTGAAATTATTAGACTAAGAATTTATCCAATTAAAAAAAATTGGCGTTTTCATTATTTCAAGTCCAAAGTTTGCCAAAATTACTAATATCCAATGATTAGTTTCAAAAAAACAGTAAGCCCCGGAGCTGATTCCAGGGCCTACTTCTCGCTGAGTTAATTAATTAATCGCCTGTCTTAACGTTTAGCAGTGGGGGCGTGGCGTTTAAAGGACGATTTACTTGGGGGTGTCCTACAACTTGCCTTAAGAGTACAAATGTTGGGGAGAGACAAAAGACAGCCATGACATATACCACGTGTTGGCAACCGTAATTTATTCATAACGCAACAGATTTTTTTATCTTCATCTCCCTATTATTGCTCAATCAGTCCAACTAATCTTTTGTAATTACTTTCTTTCCTAACATCCAAAACTTCTACTTCCCTTCCATTCGGATAGACAAGCATCGTATGAGGAATACCATTAACAAAATATTTTTCTTTAATTTTTTCTAGATCATCTTTTGCCAAAAGACTTCTCCAAGGTATTTCCTCTTTTTTCATTAGATTAGCCCATGCTTCTATGCTCTTTTCTTCATCCAATGACACATAAGTAATAACAAGATTATTTTTGAAATTTCTATAAATTTCTTTGAGAATTGGAATCTGTTCATGGCATGGATTACACCATGAAGCCGAAAAAACAACCAGATTGTATTTAGAAAAATCCTTAACAATTAGTTCCTTATTATTTGAACCACACACTGGTAAAACACTATTCTCAAATTTGAAAGATAAAAAGTTTTTTACTTTTAAACCATAATAAGAAAGCTTGTTATTCTCTGAAAAACAATTGTATACTCTTTCTACATCTTGTTTTGAATTATATCGAGTTAGATTTTTTGTCAACATATTTATCAAAAAATGTGATTCCGGATATTTCTTTGTAATATCAATATACTTACTCAACATGTTACCATATTCTGAAGAATCATTAAGATAGAACATACTATATTTATTTCCAATTGATTCAATAGACGATAAAAGTTCTTTATCTCCGGTAGTTGGAACTAAAAAATAGTACTGATAAACTGTTTTAGAAGCTGGTTGATTGTCTTTATTAGTATATAGCATATTTGAGAATTTTTCAGTATTTATATAAGTGGCTTCAATTTCTGAATTGCCTTTGCTAAAGGAATAACTACCTGCCTTCAATGTGTCATTTTTAATAATACCAATAAATGCAATACTAGTCTCCACTGAATCTGTAAAACTTGGAACGATTATATTTACCCATGTAAGTTTATCAAAAATACTGTCTGGATATGTAAATGTCCAATCCTTCCTATTACTAGATTCCCCGGGGATTATTATTCGAGGAAAATCTTTGCTTTCCTGTCTAATTACAAGGTTTAGTTTTTCGAATTCTTTTCCTTTGAAATGGATATTTATTTTACATGTTTTTTCTTGTGTGCATGATAGGATAAAAATGAAAACAATTGGAAGAAGGAATGTTTTTTTCATTAGATTTTAATTTTAAATATTATATTACAAATACATACAATGCTTAAGTCTAACTTTCACGATCAGATTTTAAAGTTAATAAATTGACTTCCATTATTGTTAAACGAAATTAACAAATTATTTACAAAGAAATCATAAAGGATTATTAATCAATCCTTAAACTTTAGTTAAACTCCATGACCTCCAAAACCAAGGTTAAAATTTAATACAACAAAGATGCCCTGGTTGATTAAACCAAGGCATCGAATGAGTTCACCCTTTCTATTTAATAACAGCAAGTCCCGGAGCTGATTCCAGGGCCTACTTCTAGCTACATCCTATCTAGCCTCTTTATGTTAATTTCATCCCTTGACGTGGGGTTAAGTATCTCGGAATATTGCCCATATCCCCGTAATAGACATAAATAACTGTGCCTTCATCTCTTTCATCAAAGAAAAACGCCGTCCCCCCAAATTCCTTTTCTTCAGGTGTGAGGAAATTTATATTGTCTATACTTTTATATCTTGTGTTGTCTATCCTTGTTGCACTTATTTCATTTGCAAGAATAATGATTCCATATAAATATCTCGACCACTCCTCTCCGAATCCCTTTTTAATTGATTTATACAATTTAATAGCTTGTTCCTTTCGCACTTCAACTACCTTAATTGCAGGAGGTTTCAGTACGTTTTCTTTTGTTGTTAATGCCCATACTCTCCAAGGTTCTTGACGTCTTCGGATTTCCATTTCAAACCTGTTCGAAAGATTACCGAAAACTTTAACTAATTCGTGGGCAACTGCTGGATTTGAATTAAAAAAATTGATTTCTCTCTCGTTATCTGCAGGATTATTCACAGTTAATCTAAAAGGAATGGTATTTAAAGCTCCTTCGTTGTAATCCCGAAACATAGAAACATAAAACAGGTAAGGATTCAATGATTCAATAGATTGGTTTTTCTTTGCATCACTATATAGTTTATGAAAATCATTAAGTATAGCATCCGAAAGGTTTTGAGGTAATAGGGCTTCAGTACCTTGTTTAAAAAGTAGGTCTTTTAATTTCAAATAGAGTTCCATTGACTAAGGTATTGATTTAACCAAAATTAAGAATTAGTTCTTACTTTCCCAACTGCATAAAAAACGATATTACTCCTAAGATCGAGCCTACAATGGTAAGGGGAAAAACCACCCAGAAAGCTATAACCTGCCATTTAGCAAGTTTAAGTTCATACTGAGTTTTTTCATCAATCATTTTCTCTCGTTTTCTTTTCTCTTCCGCTTCTGATTTTATTAGTACTTCTTGTCCCGTATAGCCTCCTGATTCAAGAAAAGAAGTTAGTTTTGAATTATACTTGAAACTTGAGACTTTACCAAATAGATAGCCATCATTAATTATGCATTCAATCAGATAACGCATTTCCTCGTAAGTAACAAAATTGTGTGGAAACAGTAAAACTGATAGGATATCCGACTGAAAAAAGGCGTTTCTATTCTCCTCAAGATTAAGAAACGCTAATATCTTGTCTTTCTTTTCTGAATCGCTCATAATGATAAAATTTACTTCTTTCAACGAATTTAAACCATAGTTTTCAAATCGGCTATTCTGAGCAGGGTTTTATTTTGCTTTCCGTTGAAATTAGGTTTAATTTTAATAGAACAAATAAATTATAAGATTATGGAAAAAGTAGCTATTATTCTTGGAAGTAATATGTTTATTGGCGATCCTGTTTTAATTGTAGAGATCAACGGTAAAATGGTTGAATTTTTTAAAGTTAGAGAACGTTTCAGGGTTCTCTCTACTGGTTCATATTTGACCGTAGATTGTGATATAAAAGACAAGGATAACAAAAGAGAAGTAAAACTCGAAAAAAGTAAGCTTGTAGCAGGACAGGAAACAATCAAAGTAATTTATGATCATAAATTAACTCAAGTAAAAAGAGAGGATGGAAGTACAATTATTAAAATTGAGCATATTGAGAGTAATGATCCAACTCTTCCAAAAGAAGGACCAGTTGCTAAGAAATTAAAGATGGAAACGTTCGATTCAATTATTAGAATCACAGGAGATTTCTATGCTGGCTCTAATAAATTATATATTGATAATGACTCTTTAAAAGTGAATACAAGTACATTCCGTGGAAATCTAAAAGAGGGAAAAGGGGGGTTACTATTAACCTCAAGTGGATTTGCTTTTTAAAAAACTTTGTAATTCTCCCTGACAATAAATCAATCGGTTTCCGGCACTATCAGACCAATCAGTTAATGACAACGAATATTCAAATGGTTCCCGATTACAAAACACTTTCATCAGTCATTCTTATTCTATGATAATTGTGAACTTTAAACAACTTGGTTTTGATTATCAAGTTCGTTAACTTTGATTTTGTCCTTTATTAATCCCAAACCTAGAATGACCGTTCAGGAATACATTGATAAGATCAACAAGCGATATATTACCGGAATCTCCAGAGAGCATAGTTATAGAGGCGATCTGCAGACCCTCCTTGAAACTCTGGCGCCGGATGTTCTGGTCACCAATGAACCGGCAAGAGTAGCTTGTGGCGCTCCGGATTACATTTTAACTCGTAAGAATATCCCTATAGGGTATATTGAAGCGAAGGACATTGGGGCAGATCTCAATAATAAATCCTACAAAGAGCAATTTGACAGGTATAAGCAATCGTTGAATAACCTGATAATTACTGACTATCTTAATTTTCAACTTTTTATTGACGGTGTCTTTGTCACCTCAATTTCCATTGGCGATATTCAGGGTAACAAAATTATAGCCCGGCAGGAGAACTTCGCTGGGTTCACAGACCTGATTAAGAACTTCTGTATCTTCACCGGACAGACCATAAAGTCAGCCTCAAAACTTTCAAAGATGATGGCAGCAAAAGCCCGTCTACTTGCAGACGTTATTGAGAAAGCACTTGATCCGGATACTTCTGATGGAGAAATTTATGAACCACAGAATCTGAATCTTCATAATCAATATGAATCATTCAAGCAGATCCTCATTCATGATATCACTGTTAAGTCTTTCGCTGATATCTATGCCCAGACAATAGCTTATGGAATGTTCGCTGCCAGGCTTCATGATACTTCACTCGAGAACTTTACCAGACAGGAAGCTGCAGAACTTATTCCAAAGTCAAATCCATTCCTGAGAAAACTGTTTCAATATGTTGCAGGTTATGATCTGGATGACCGTATAAAATGGATTGTTGATGCTCTTGCGGACATCTTTAGAGCAACAAATGTTGAAGAGTTGCTGAAGGATTTTGGTAAATCAACCCACCAGCATGATCCTATGATTCATTTTTATGAGACATTCCTCACCGAGTATGATCCTGCGTTGCGGAAGAGTCGTGGTGTATGGTACACTCCTGAACCGGTTGTAAATTTCATAGTAAGAGCAGTCGATGATATCCTTAAATCCGAGTTTAATCTGTCAGATGGACTTGCAGATACCTCAAAGATTAAGATCAAGGTCCCTGTTCAAGGCGGCGGGAAACCAATTGAAAAAGAAGTACACCGGGTTCAGATTCTTGATCCCGCAGCTGGGACTGGTACTTTTTTAGCGGAAGTAATAAAACAGATTTATCAGAAGTTTGAAGGGCAACAAGGGATCTGGAGTCATTATGTTGATGAACACCTTTTGCCCAGGCTTAACGGGTTTGAGATTTTAATGGCATCTTACGCCATGGCGCATCTGAAATTAGATATGTTGCTCACAGAAACAGGCTATAGGTCCAATAAAGTACAAAGGTTCAGAATATATCTTACCAATAGCCTTGAGGAGCATCATCCTGATACGGGAACGCTATTTGGTAGTAGTTGGCTTAGCACTGAAGCGAATGAGGCAAACCATGTTAAAAGGGATACTCCAGTTATGGTAGTTTTGGGGAATCCTCCATACAGTGGAATATCAACTAATAAAAGTGAATGGATAACAAACCTAATTGAAGACTATAAATATGTGAATGGAGTGCATTTTGGAGAAAAGAAACACTGGTTACAAGATGATTATGTAAAATTTATCCGCTTTGGGCAGCACTTTATTGATAAGAATGGTGAGGGGATATTGGCTTTTATAAACAACCATAGTTTTTTAGATAACACAACCTTTAGGGGGATGCGTTGGAATCTGATGAATACTTTTGATAAAATCTATATTTTAGATTTGCATGGTAATTCAAAACGCAAGGAAGCCTCTCCAGATGGATCCCCAGATAAAAATGTTTTTGACATTCAACAGGGTGTGTCGATAAATATTTTTTTGAAGTCAAATAAAAGAAAAAATAAACCTTTAGCTGAGGTTCTAAAGGCTGACCTATGGGGAGAAAGAATTTCAAAATATGATTTCCTAAATGAAAATGGTTTAAAGTCCGTAAAGTTTAAAAAACTAATCCCCGTTGAACCTTATTATTTTTTTGTTGATAGAGATTACGCAGCGAAAGATATTTACCAGAAAGGATTTGCAATAAATGAACTATTCATCGCAAATGTTACTGGGGTATTGACAGCAAGAGATTTCTTAGTAATTGATTTTGACTCAACATCTTTGAAAAAGAGAATAGATCGCTTCTGTAATCAAGAATGTTCTGATGAAAAAATACGTAATGAATTTTTTGGTGAAAGAACCGGTGATAAGTATTTACAAGGCGATACGCGAGGATGGAAATTAGGTGAAGCAAGGAAGCTAATTCTGAATAATGATCATTATAAATTTATCAGATCATATTCGTATAGACCCTTTGATTCCAGACAGATTTACTATTCACCAGTTATGGTCGACTGGTCGCGAGAAAAATATATGAAACATTTGCTAGCAGGTTCAAATTTAGCATTGGATGTATGTAAGCAGCTTATTTCTGAAAACTATACCCATGCGTTTATAATTAACGACATAGCTGATGATTCGTTCGTTTCAAACAAAACAAGAGAAAGAGGATATGTTATGCCATTATATATTTATTCTGATAATACTAACCAACAAACCATAAATGACATACCAAAGCGCACTCCAAATCTTAATAAAGCAATAATTGAAAATATTGCTCTCAACCTTGACCTAAAATTTATTGATGAGAAAGAAGAGAGGGGAGACACTTTTGCTCCTATTGACATTCTGGATTACACTTACGCTATTTTGCACTCTCCATCTTTCCGAACCAACTATAAAGAATTTCTGAAAATTGATTTTCCACGAATCCCATACCCTAAGAATGCTGAATCATTTTGGAAGTTTGTTAAACTTGGTGGTGAACTCCGGAAAATACACCTGCTTGAGAGTCCTGTTGTAAATAAGTTCATCACGACCTATCCGATTAACGGATCGAATGAAGTCGCCAAACTCAAGTATGCAGATGGTAAGGTTTGGATCAACGTCGATCAGTATTTTGATCACGTTCCTCAAGTTGCATGGGAATTTTACATTGGTGGATATCAACCGGCGCAAAAATGGATGAAGGACCGGAAAGGAAGATTATTATCTTATGAGGATATTCAACATTACCAGAAAATTATTGTTGCCTTATCTGAGACAAACCTATTGATGAAGGAGATTGATAAAATTGAAATTGTGGGATGAATAACAACGACCGACAACTTTACTCATTCTCCCACCTCCCTATTTAATTAGTTGATTTTGAAAAACAGTGACTCAAATTGATATTGGAGTCAATTTTTTATCTTCCATCCATTGGATTGCATCATCGATATTATCAGTTGAAAATTTTTTCTTTTCTTTTGCCCATAAATACACTTTATCATAAATCACTTCCTTTTGGAAATCTTGTTTTTCATCAATAATTTCTTTCCAGCTGAAAAATATTGTTGCAATCAATTCAACAAAATCAGTTTTTTGTACTTTAAGAAGGGATATAAGTCTTTGAATAGCTTCATCATGCTCAGCAAAGTAAGTATTATAATAATCTTTGTATTTGTCCTTGTTCTCTAGTTCAAAATATTGGGGTTTAGAGTATTTCCCATCCTTGATAATTTTTACGCCGAACCATCTTTGTTTTTTGAACTCTTTGTTTATTGAATGCATAAAACGATTATCAAAAGGACCAGCAGCAAATTTTTTATACCTATTCTCTGAAAGATTCATGTGAACCACATTTTCACATAAATAAACCATTTTCTGAAATTTAATCCTTCCGAATGTTCTTTCATCCATTAACTCATTTACAATTTCAGCTGCTAATACTGATCTTTTGAAATATATGATTTGTTTTGCCTTTGTATTTTTCTTATCAAATTCATTAAGCATTTTTTTCTCTATTACTTCATTGGTGTTCATAGGAGTTAGATAGCCTGCAAGCATTAAACCTTTTTCAAAGTCTCGAATAGTAAATTTTTTTCTAGGTATTAATTTCATCGATAGCCTTATTAAGTTTTTGTATTGCTCTTTCCCGTATTTTCCGAACAGTATTCTTTTTTACACCTATTCTGTTCGCCAAAGATTCATTTGCATCTTCTGGTAGGTATTTCTGACTTCTTTTAAATTCAAGGTCAGTTAGAACAACTTCGCGTTCTTTAGAATTCAATGTCTGTAAAATTTTGATTGACAAGTCTCTTTTTTCAGCAAGGGAATCGACACTGATCTCACTCGCTTTATTAAAGAGCTGATCAATGTAGGATTCGTATACTTGATTGTTGCATTTTTGTGAATTGTGATAATCATAAAATAAATTGGAAGAAATCCTAAATAGCCAGCCTGTTATCATTGATTTTGAATCTGAGCCATTTAATTTCTCTCTTTTAAATGATTTTGATTTTCGTATCTTTTCGAAAGTGTCATGGGCTATTTCCAAACCAACATGCTTATCAACATTCCGAAGCTTACACTTGGTTAGACATTGGTCTTTTACAATTGGAAGGAATCGTTGTACAAATTCTTTATAAGCCTCATCATCATCAGAATCCCTTATTAATTCCAACAGTGCAATAGAATCTATCTGTTCGTACTTAGATTTCAACATTATTTCTATTGTTATTACTTGAAAGCGTGACAATGAAAGAAACAGGTGATGTCACGCTCTAAAGTAGTATTGGTGAAATTAAATAATTTTTGTAATTAAATTTTCGAATTATGAAAAAAGAAGTAACAATCATTGTAAATGGGACACCATTTCAAGTAGAAAAAGAACTGATCACCTATGATGAAGTTGTAACACTTGCTTTTTTGGATTATCCTCAACATCCAGAAAGAACGTACTCGGTTACATATAAAAGAGGTCATGGAAACAAGCCAGAAGGTATTTTATCACCAAAAACTAATGTACAAGTAAAAGATGGAATGGAATTCAAAGTTAAGCATACTGGTCAATCATAATAATGATCTAAGACAACTTTACGATAAGGGGTATGCGTTATCAATCGATAGCGGTTTTCTGGTAATACGCGATATCCCGTATCTTGATGAACACAGGATATTGCAAACAGGTGCTATTATTTCAAAGCTGATTTTCATTGATGATAAACATGTGAAACAAGAGGATCATCAAATATTTTTTTGCGGATCACATCCCTGTCAGCTTGATGGAAGCTTTATTCCAAATCTTGGAGGTGGAGTAACAAGTTTACAATTGGTATCAAGTGATATTATAGTTCAGCGATCATTTTCAAATAAACCTTCCCAAGGTTTCAATGATTTGTTTGAAAAAGTCGAAAGTTATGTAACCATTATTTCTGGTCCAGCTATAGAATTATTCGATGCAAATCCCTTGACATTTAGAGTTGTAGAAATAAATGATGAATCTGTTTTTAAATATACCGATACTTTAACAAGTAGAGCCGAAATTGGAGATCTATCAATTAAGTTCAAGGATGAAACAATTGCAATAATCGGATTAGGTGGAACTGGGGCGTATCTTTTGGATTTCCTAGTAAAAACACCTGTAAAAGAGATTCGTGGATTTGATTTGGATTGGTTTCATGTGCATAACGGTTTTCGTTCCCCTGGAAAAATGGAACTCAATGAACTTGGCAAAAGAAAATCAGAAGTATACCAGAATCGTTATGAAGGATTCCGGTATAATTTAAATATTTACTCTAAGTATATATTAACAAATTCAATAGAGGATTTGAAAGAGGTTACTTTTGCATTTGTCTGTGTTGATAAAGGGAAATCACGTGAAGAAATTTTTAATCTCTTAATAAAAATGAAAATACCCTTTATTGATGTTGGTATGGGCCTTGAAAGGGAAAACAGTCAAATAAGTGGAACTATACGGACAACATATTATTCTGAAGAAAATGCAGCAGAATTAATGAATAAAAGGTTGGCTCCGCTTGATGATCTTCCTGATGATATTTATAAAAACAATATTCAAATATCTGAATTAAATGCTTTAAATGCTTGTATTGCAATAATAAAATATAAACAATTAAGAGGATTTTATATTGATGATGAAAAATTTTATCAACAATTATTTACAATAGACGGTTTTAATTGTGTGGGAGAATGATAAGTAAAATTAGACTATTAAGAGTAAGTTATTTGCCTAAGGAACTTGAATCAGGGATACTGTATGTTTCGAAGAAATATGGTGTTGCTGGTCATTTGTGTCCATGTGGATGTGGAAATAAAATTATAACACCGATTGGTTCAACAGAATGGCATTTAATTGAAAGAAAAGGTAAACCAACATTATATCCTTCGATAGGTAATTGGCAACTATCATGTAAATCACATTATTGGATTCATAACGGTGAAATAGAATGGTCATATGAGTGGTCGGAGGAACAAATAAATGCAGGACGTAAAGCCGAAGAAATGAGAAGAAAATTGTATTTTAATAAAATTACTAGTAAACGCAGAAAGTGGTCTGTATTCACGAATATATTCAGATACTTTTTACGTGAATGATTTTTTTATAACTATAGGTCATTTGCAAAAAAAATGTGATTTTCTAACGTCCTGTGGTCAAGCTAGGTAACGACCGTGTCAGGGCTGTCAAAAACTATTTACAAATCCCTTTGAGTTAGACATTGGATTCATTGATTTTCCGTTTAGAATAAATGTCAATATGTCCTTCAGACAGATTCTTTCCATTATGTTTAATAAATATATGACAAAGAGTCATATGTCATTGGCTTTTAGGTGATGGCATGAATATTGCAATTATCAAATAAATATTTCTTCATGCTTCCATAAAGCCTGAGGATGACTCAAAAGCTCTAACCACGCTATGTAAGATCCTCTCTGGTGTATAAGAAGTACAGAGAGAATGTGATTATTAATTTTAAAATTACATAGTTATGGCAAAAATTGACATTTCAATCAATCCTTTAGCAGAATTTATTCAAGCTTCCTCTCTGAGAAAAAGATCTATTGTTAAGCAACAACTTAATCCTCCGAAAGTGATGGTGGCAAGGTACAGGACTGCAAGGTCTCACATTCGAAGATCTGTTATGAATGGTTTTTCAACCCAAGAGATTGTTGCAGGCGTTATGGTGCTTCAAAAACGCCAACCAAAAACTAATTTTGCCCAAAGCGATATCAAAAACTCGATTGAAGCGCTCAGGTTTTTCCTGGATCTTAAATTTCCGGAAATGAAAAACCTGATTAGTTGTCATTTCTACAAATCCGATAAAAAATCCTTTGAATTATTAGGGGTGAACATTATTGTTGCGCCAGATTTAATATTAAGATATAACAAAAATGGAATAAATTACATTGGAGGAATAAAGTTCCATATTTCAAAGGATAAAACCTTCAGTTATGACGGTGCCCAGGTTGCAGCGTATGGAATCATGTCTCTATTAAGCAAGGAGGTTGCTGTTGATGAGGAAATTGTTGATCCAACGTTATGTTTGTCTATTGATGTCTTTGGTCAAAGAGTAATGAATGCGTTAAGTCTAAAATCTGATATACCAGAAAGAGTTGAGAATGCTTGCACAGAAATCAAAGCTATCATTCAGAGTTTATAAATTTTATTATCTAGAAGTATATTGCTGATAATGGCCTTGAAGTTTAGTTAGGGGCTGTTTATATCAAAACTCTAATGAGTTTTTCAAAGCCCCCTATAGGAGGACGAGCATTAGTTTAACAGTCAAGTTGTACGGACTGAAGGAGGCAATTAACTAAATCAATGACCAAGTTAGAGGCTGATTCTTAAATTTCATATCTCTGCGAAAATTGTTTTTAGTTAATTGGTATTTAGCCTCTTGACCATGTTTGGATATCATCAATGTCTCCTTGAAAGTCATCATAATCACCAAGCATTCCGTCAGTCATAGTATCAAAATAGTCTCTCTCCCAGTCGATCGAATTATTATCAGCTTCAAATTCAGATTCTGTTACCGTTTCTGTTTCATGGATAGGTTTTTGATTCCTTTTTGGAAATGATCTGAATCGCCAAATTTGATCTTCAAGAGATCGAAGAGCCCGTTCATCGTCAGAAAGAGTGTCCCAATCAGACCAATACCAAACTACAATATCTATTGTATCTCCCACTTTAATTGTCAATGGTAAACCAGGTTTTATTTTATTAAGGATATTTTTAGTAATGTCAAGACGCATAATTTCTGCAGGATAGACAATAGTTTTGAGACTTTTTTTCAATGTTTCGATCCACATGAATTTGTGTTTATTCTCAAAAATCACATAATCAACTTTTTTGTCATTATTGATATCTTCCAGAATAACATGACGATATTTAGTACCAATGGCACTTGTTTTTATATCCTCAAAGCTTAAAATATGAACGTACTTGCTTTCTTTCATAATTTATTTTCGCTAACATGTTTTAAGAAATCACTGTATCTCTGTTTGCAATCTTGAACTAAATCATTGTAAGTTAATAGTTCAACTTTTTGTGTAAATTCCATTTTTGCTTCCAAATCCTTTGATTTCGCATTTCCAACAAGAATAGCTTTAAAATTATTCTTTCTGTTACTTAAATACTTTCTTGAAATTATCATGTATTTAACAAGTTGGTCAAGATCAGCTATCGTCAATGTGTGAGAGGGCCTTTTAATTTCTATGATAATTATCAAATTATCATATGATCCACAAGCAAAATCGGGCCTATCTTTTTCAAATTTTTTATCTTCTTTTGCTAATTCATTCCCAATAAAGGTTCTTAATTGTTTATTTGATTGTACTATCCAATACTTGTCATCAATCAACCACATCGATCTTTCAAGAATCCTGTGAATAGAATTATCCCCTTTTATTTCATAAGTTTTTTCATCTTCAATTTTTTCTACAAATAGTTGAATTTCAGCCAGTCTTCTTTTAACCTCTTTAGTCACATCCGTTATTTGTTTTAAATTCCACTCTTTAAGTAGCTCACCAAATGTTATAATTGAAACCTTGTCTTCTCCTTTTAGCTTTTCAAAAACTTGTTTTAATGAACCAAAAAATACTTCGTCGAAAGAGGATGTTGCTGCAGCAATATGTTCGAGAAGTAATTGGACTTTTTCAAAGTCAGAATTCTTTAATGTTTCTGATATTTTATCTAAAAAATCAGCAGAGAATTGTGGATATTGTTCTATTAAGTCAGTAATCCTAGATCCTTCATCTTTTCCCTTTCCTCGGTTTTTATTTTTTACCAATTCTTCTTCAACCACGATTAGAAGATCCTCCTTAGCCTGCCAACCCAATTTAGGAGCAAGATCATTATCAATAATTGCCTTTATTTTCTCCCAATGTTCAGGACTTGAGATGTTAAAATTTTGCGGTTTAATGCTCGGGAAGAATTTATTTAATGAGATTCTATCCTTTTTTTCTCCCTCTTTGGGATTACTAGTCGTGATATCAACCGAGACTGCTTTATTAATTGAAACATGCTCTTTTACCCAATCAGGGTGAAACTTTTCATGACCACAATTTATACAAGTTTTGGTAGAAACTGGATTCTTTGTTCCGCATTTTCTGCATATGATATATTTATCATAGCCAGTCGAAGGAGCTTTTTTTGTTCTAATCATCACTCCTTTTTTGGGGGGTTTCATTTTCTAAACTTGTTTGATTGTTCTGATTAATGGCAAAAGATCATCAAAAGGTAAATTAACGAGTAAAGTATCCGGGATAATTTCTTTTCTAGGATCATCTGCGGAAATCCATAAATTTAAATTTAATCCCAGATAGTATGCTTTAAGGTTTTCTGGGATGTCATTTTCATAATTAACTATTGGATAGAAATAGGTAACTATAGATTTGGTAAATCCCCCCTTTGTAATTTTCAGGCAGTCTTCAAATTGTTTGTCAAATAGGGTTAATACATTTAGTTGAAGGTGGGCTTCATGAAAGACACTCTGAAGACTCCTAAGAATTTGTGAATCTAAGATATCCCCATTTTTATAGTCATATTCTTTATAGAATAATCGGATATAACAAAAGTCACCAATAAACTTTTCTGGGAATCGTCCAATTATACGTATTGACTTAAATACTTCCGGTGGATGATTTTTTCTTAAATGTAATTCGATATTTTCCATTTTGATTAAGGTAAGTTACTATATTTCAATGAACTAGATACTCTCTTAAAAGGCAGAAATATAAACTAACAGCCTGGCGGTTTTATTGTCATCCGTCTCTAGACAAGTGAAAATTTTGCCAGTTCCGGTACTTGATTCCCATCAGGCACATAAGCATTTCACCAACAATTCGATATATATTCAACAAAAAAATGTTTATGCCTGACTATTCACATTTGGTAATAAAGTTAATGCAAAAAATGAGATTGCATATTCGGTTTTGTACAAATTTTATTAATCCCCCGTCAGAGTTTCATATAATTCTACCAGGGGTCATTTGTATCCATATTCAAGAATCTGAATCGTTGATTGATTAAGCTACTATGCACTAGGTGTTTGGTCATAGCGATGATCGTTGTCATCTGAATTGTTGAAAATAAGATATAATATCCAGATAATAATGCAGATAAATATGATAGTCCTCATTTTTCAATGATTTTAAAGTGATAGAAAATTTAAAGTTGGTTGAAAGGCTGCCCAAGCTTGTAAGCCTGGGTA
>PLML01000004.1 GCA_003141525.1 Bacteroidales bacterium | reverse complement strand
ATGGGGACTCGGGATGACATGGCTTTAAGGGGGTAACAAGGGCAGTTGTGGCGTTTCGCCCAGGCGAAACGCCACAACTGCCCACCTCAACCAAAAATGAGCTGTCATTCCGAATGAAATCCCGATTTATCGGGATGGAATGAGGAACCGAGTCCCGCAGGGCGGGACGAGCTCACCGAAGGTAATCTCCATTCGCAGGTGGATGGCGGAAGGCAGAAGGGAAAGAAAAGAAGGGGAGATTGAAAGACTGAGGGACTAAGAGACTATTTGGACCAAAGCCCAGTGTCACTAAAGTAATGTGGAAACAAAAGAATGGAGAAAGCTTTAATCGCTAAAAGCCCCAGAGGGGCGAAATATTTGTAGCACAAAGGCCCCTCTAAGAGTAGGCGCCGGAGCTGAAATTTCTTAGATGCGATGAAATGAGTACCGGCGCAACGAAGGGCAAGGGCAGAAGGCGGTTGGCTAAAGGTTTTTCTTTCTACCTTCCGCCTTTATTTAAATCTATCCTGGTAATCCGGGTTCTCGTTCATAATCTTAACACTTTCCGGATAGTTTTCAATGAACCAAACAAGAAAAGTCGTTGGATCTATTTTTTCCGACAGCATTTTTTGTCGACGGAGTTGGCAGGTCTCTTTGAGATTGGGAGTATTAATCAATTCCGCAACTTTCTCTATTACTCCCTTTGAAGAACGAAAGCCATGAAGAAGTTGATATTTATCTTCCTGTTCGCGAAGCGTTCCTGTATCCAATGAATTTACATAAATGGCAGGAGTCCCCAGCATGGCGCATTCTGAAGCCATTGTCGCTCCTTCGGTAACCAGCAGGTGAGCATGCGCCATTACGTAATGAATCAGTTCCGGAGAAATATTAATCATATATTTATCAAAAAACGGATCTTTATTTTCTGCTTCTGTTGAGATAAATACTTTGTAATCTTTTTCAACTAACATGTTTACCAATTGTTTTTTTGTCGCTAAATCTAATCCTGAGTGGCCGACATCATGGCTGGCCTTCCACGATACAAAACGTAGCAATGCAAACTTTTCATTTTCAGATATCCCTAAAAGGGTTAAAATATCAGGATAGCTGACAATGTAATTTGGATGAAGGTAAAAGAGTTCTGAATAGCTGTTGAATCGAATCTGTTTTTTGCCAAAATCTTTTTGAAAACAAGAAGGATTTAAAAAAACTTTTGAGAATGGCTTATAAAAAAAGTGCCCGAACCGGGCATGCTCTGTATCATCAAGAACAATATGAGGGGTTCTTAATAACCATGAGGTTTGAGCCGCATAAGGAGATGCGAAGCTGATGAAGATATTGGGGTTGAACTTAAGAGCTTTGGAAAATAATTTGAAATCTGCAGCAAACATGTAAAATAATTTCCCGATAATGCCATCACTGCCTTTTCCTCTGCTGAAATAAGAAATTTTATACTTGTTGAGCAAATCAAATATTATTGATCTTTCGCGGGCAGAAACGAAAAAGGTATGACCTTTAGATTCCATTATTCTCAAGAAATTTTTAAAATAATGCACGTGAGCCGGATGTCCGATATCTATAAAAATCCTCATTTGATTAATCCACTCTGTTTTGACTTTCAATAAAAATGGATGGTGTGAAGGGCAGTATTTTCTTAATACCTGATATTGATAATTTATTGAATGTTTTTAACAATTTCATATAAGAAGGATAATCATAATAATATTTATTAGGTTTTGAAAAACACTCCTCAAATTCCTCATTTGTCATTTCCAGTTTTTTCAATACATACTCTTTATCATATTGCATTTCACCTGCATTGTATGGATCTTGTTTCAATTCATCCAAAGCCTGGTCTCTTGATATTTCGTCATTCATCACCAGCGCTGAAAGGGTTATTACTCTCTTATCAATACCAAACTTTTGAGGTAACCAATATGATATTGCAAACCTGGTAAATATGTTCTCATGATGGTGGCCGCCATAATACTCCCACCCATATTCATTTTTAAGGAATTCCTGGGCCTTTCTTTTTTCATAATCTAAATAGTAGTAAGGACGCAACATCTTAATTTTTTTCAAATATCCAAATCTTATAAACTGGATGATCGTATAGTAAGGGAAAGAATTAAGTTTTATTTTTTCAAATTTTTTAAGGAGATACAATAATTGCCTGGCATCAGAATAGGTCCATTCTGTCGGCTGTTTACCTTCAGTTCTGAAATCGCTCCCGTTAAAAATATATTTTACTCTTTCTCTGTCGGCTACCTGATATAAAGCCGCTTTAATTGCGAGATCAGTCGGTCCGTCAATCCAGGGTAAAGAAGCTTTTATATATGCTCTGAGAACCGCTTTTACTTCCTCATAGTCTATTACAAAAGTTTCAAGGTCAATTTTTAAAGCATTTGTAACTTTTTTTATATTTTCTACTGCAGTCTTGCTGCTGAAACCATTGTCTAAATTAACTGCCAATGGTCTGAGTCCATACTTTTTTGCTAAATACAACAAATAGCAGCTATCAGTTCCTCCGCTAACACCAACAATGCAATCATATTTCTTATTCTTTCCATCCCTTTTTATCCTTTTTAACCATTCTTCCCACTCTGCTAAACCTTTTTCTCCACGGGGATAGAGTTCTATAAATTTCAGAAACATCTTTGCATAGTTTGATACTCCTTTTTCATCAAACTTTATCCCGGGAACAGTTTCGTCCCATAAACCTATAACACATCTCTGTTTCATCAGGAGCTTTTTTTAAATAGCTGTAGTATTGATTCTTTTTCCGGGTAGTTAACTAAAATCGCGTTGCGTTCTCCATGATAAATAAACAGGCTGCCCGCAGCAAGTCCGTTTAATGAAACTAAAGAATTAAGTTCAATAATATGTTCCCATTTACCGGCTCCTCCAAGGGAAACAACCGGGATAGTGACTGATTCAGCAACTTTCTTTATTAAATTGATGTCATAACCGTCCATTGTGCCATCGCGCTCAATGGATTGAATAATCAGCTCTCCAGCGCCTCTATCCTCCATGTACCTTGCATATTGGACAGGATTTGAAGCTAAAGATTTTGAGCCAGCCTTAATCCAAACTTTCTCTTTCCCCAAAAAATCTTTTTTAACATCGATACAAACTGTAATGGTGGATGATCCAAATGCATCAGCTGCTTCTTTAACAAAACCCGGATTTTCTCCGGCGATGGAGTTTAATATCACTTTTTCTGCTCCGGCTTCAATTATTTTTCTGATATCTTCAAGAGACCTGATACCGCCTCCCGCCGAAAACGGCATATTAGCCTCTTCCCCAACATTTTTAACAAAATCAACTGAAATTGTTCGATTTTCTTTTGTTGCAAGTATATCAATAAAAACCAACTCATCAGCCTTTAAATCATTAAAAATCCTTACAGCATTAATAGGATCTCCAATATAGCGGTGGTTTTTAAAATTAACCGACTTAACTAACCCTTTTTTTTGTAATAATAAAACCGGGATAATGCGGGGACGATACATTACGGTGATTGGTGATTGGTGATTGGTGATTAGTGATTTATTGATTTGATTAGACCCTGGAGCATTCGGGATATAGTGTTAAGTTTATCAATAAGATTTTCATTTTGGTTTTTTGAGATATATGAAAGTCTTTCTGAAATAATAAGTTGAGTTTCAAGTTCAGCGGCGCTTGAAAGGGAAATATAAAGAAACTGGCGAAATTCATTTTTGTGATTTCGTGCTGCCCCTTCTGCAATATTTGAAGGTATTGAAACTGCAGCTCTTCTCATCTGCGAAGATAAACCATAGGTTTCTTCTTTTGGGAATTTAGCAGTAATTTGATATAATTCCGTAACAAGATCAATTGAATAATTCCAAACGTCTAAATCTTTATGGGTTTTCATAACTTTAGTGATTTGTGATTAGTGAATAGTAATTGGTGAATAGTAATTGGTAATTAGTGATTGGCGACAAAACCTTTATTTTTTAAAAGAGAAATTTTTAATGAAAGAGTGAATATTATTAAGGGAAACCAGTTACCAATTACTAGTTACAAATCACCATTCACAAATTAACAAAATTTCTCAATAGCATTTCCCCGGCATCATGGCTTTTTTCAGGATGGAATTGTACGCCAAAAATGTTTTCTGTTTGAAACACAGAAGTAAAAGAAAAGTCATAGTTAGTTTCGGCTAAAATATCATCCGGATTATTGCATTTTACATGATAGCTATGAACGAAATAGAATTCTGAATCCAAAGTTATCTTTTCAAATAATGAAGAATCTCTAACCGGCATTATCGTATTCCAACCCATATGCGGGACTTTGTATTTTGTTATATCAGAGACTTTAAATCTTATGACATTTGCATCGATCCATCCAAATCCCTCTGCATCGCCTTCTTCACTGTGTTTTGCCATTAATTGCATGCCAAGACAAATACCTAGAACTAACTTCTTTTCCATTAAAACCTGCTCCGTAAGCAGATCCCATAATCCTCTCTTTTTAATTTCTGAAACAGCTCTGGCAAAGTGACCAACTCCGGGTAAAATTATTCTATCACTTTTTTTTATCTCTTCCGGATCCGATGAAATTATTGATTTTACTCCTATTCTGTCCATCTTTCTCTTAACAGACTTCAGGTTGCCCATTCCGTAATCAATAATAGTGATCATAAAAGGAAGTGACTAGAGTGACTAAAGTACTTAAAGTTTTAAAGTTTTACCTGCTGAGGTAAAAATTGCAAGCAGTTCATTTGCTTCGGCAAGAAGTTCTTCAGTTTTGTTGTTTTCAACCCAGTTTAACTCATGGATTATCTCTAACCAGTACGCTGTCTCACTTGACTCACTTTCACATATTTTTATTTTACTAAAGAAATCTGCTTTGCTTCTGGCTCTGTTAGCTTCTCTATAGTTTGCTCCTATGCTTGTTCCGGATTTTGTAAATTGATTCCTAATGACTTTCCCTTCCGTAGTATTTGGTAAAGCCGCGGATAATCTTATAACACAAATTGCAAACTTTTTTGTTCTGTTTTCTAGCTGCCTGCCAAACTCTTTATTATCCATTTCTCTAAACTTTAAATATAATTAACTTTAACTCACTCTAAGCACTATTTACTTTAGCTCACTTTAAGTACTTTAAGTACTTTATTAACTTCTTCCCTAATCAATAAAAGTTCTGAACCATAGTTCCAGATTTATCCATTTCCAAAATTCCGGATTGTATTTATGATAATTCTGAAACGATTTAAATTCTTTTTTACATTGTTTAACATCAAAATAACCCCTTCCTTTAAATGAGTCAGATTCAATGACATCTTCGAGAATAGCCTGAAGTTTCCTATTTTTAAACCAATCTGATTCAGGTGTGGAAAAACCTACTTTATCTTTTCTCATCCTGATCTTTTCCGGTAATATTCCTTTTAGTGCATTTCTCATTATCACCTTAGTGTATCCATTTTTGATATAATTTTCTGTTGGGATGGATAATGTTTTTTCTACCAGATTATGGTCCAGAAACGGGAATCGGGTTTCTAAAGAAAACTGCATTCCTGTTTTATCTGCCCATAACAAATTATGCTCAAACTTATATTCAAAATGATTTATTAAAAATTCTTTCAGGCTTTTTGATTTATAAAAATCATCAAGCAGGGAATTACTTTTATTGTAAAAATTATTATAAAATGCCTGATCCAGGAAATCATGCTTTTTAAAGTGTCTTAAAGAGCGTGGATTAATCGAAAAGACTAATGTTTTAAGACCATAAACCGATCTTTGTGTTCTTATGTATTGAAATAATTCATTCAAAAACTTTCCCCAGGAATTACTATTGACAAGATCTCTGAAATAGTATCCGTAAAAATAATGATAGCCAGCCAATAATTCATCGGCTCCCTGACCATTTAAAAGTACAGTACAATGATTTTTCGCCAGCTCCATCACCTTATATTCCGCATAAATTGAGGTCGTTGGAACAGGTTCTGACAAGGACATAATGAAATTATTTAAATCTTCCAGCAATGTATTATCGGATGGAAAGGTATAATGGATCTTAAGATTTTTCTCTTTGAATTCAGCAATGTATTCCGATTCATCACCTTTCTGGCCCTTCTGGTAGACAGCCGAAAATGAGTGTAAATCAACATCCTGCTTATTATTCAGCACAAGTGAGGTTATTGCTGAAGAATCCAATCCGCCACTCAGGCATGTACCTACCGGCACATCGCTTCTTAACTGAAGATTTATGGAATTCTTAAATTCTTCGAGGAAATCCTTTTCATTAAACCGAAAGGATTTATATTGAGAAATCTGATCAGGTAAATTATACCAGCGACTTATATTGACTAATCCCGATTTAACTTTCAGAGTATGCCCATGCTGAAGTTTTTGTATGCTTCTGAAAAATGTTTTCCCGCTGTGATTGGTGCGGTTAAAAACAAGGTAATCAAAGATAACTGAATTTTCAGGTTCCCTTTTATGCTCTACGATCTTGAGTATCGGAGGAATGTCAGAAGCAAATATAAACTGATTTTGATCCTGATAATAGTAAAAGGGTTTGATTCCGAAACGGTCTCTTGCTGCAAAGAATTCGTTTGTGGTAGTATCTAAAATGGCAAAAGCGAACATGCCATTTAGTCTGTCTAAACAGTGTTCCCTCCATTTCATATAAGAAGCCAGCAACACTTCAGTATCGGAGTTGCTGGTGAATAGATAAAAATCTTTCAGCTCCTCTCTGAGTTCAATATAGTTGAATATCTCTCCATTCAATACAATAACATATCGCCCATCTTTTGAAACCATCGGTTGATGACCGGCAGAGGACAGATCAAGAATGCTTAACCTTACGAAACCAAGTCCTATGTAATCTTTAGCAAACACACCTTCATCATCAGGGCCGCGATGCTTCATAGTCCTCATCATAAGATGAAGCTTTGACTCATCTACAGGTTGTTTGTTCAGGTTAATGATTCCGCAGATTCCGCACATTTAGATTGACATTACTTTCTTATACACTTCAAAAACCCTCCTGGCTATTGTTTCCGAATCTAATCCTAATTCGATTATTCGATCCCGGCCATTAGTTTGACCTTTCGTCTCGCTAAAATCCAGGGCTTTCTTTATATTGATTATAACATCTTCCGGGACAGACCCCGTAAGATAGCATCCTTCTGTCTTTCCGAATATCCATTCAGAATCTCCTACTTTTGTACTGACGATCGGACGATTACAGGCCATCGCTTCTTTCAAAAACTGGCATGAGCCCTCATTATATGATGTAATTAGTGCCAAATCGCAGGCATTCAATAACAGGTTGACTTCTTCCCGTGTAAATCCGCTTAACTCAATTAGCTCAAGGTTGTCAAAATGAAGACAGGCCTTCTTAGCCAAAGGGTAATTCTTTATTGGGGTTAAGAAAGAAGAGGAAAAAAGAACATATCGTTTTGAAGGAGAAAGGATCAATTGTTTTCGGGCAACAGCTTTATCCATCGGATAAAAAATATCCAGGTTTACCTGGCATGGTATGACATCAGATTTAATCGGTTTAGCTTTGATCTGGTTTGCTATATCACTGGTAACAAAAATCGAATGATTATCTCCAATGTGTACTATTCCTGAAAGAATTTTATTCCAGTTCGGTTTTGAATTATTTAACGGATGCAAAGTATTAATATCATTCCCGTGAAAAGTTGTTATCAGTGGCTTTCTCCCTTTTGTCAGAAGTGAAAGTAATCCGGACAATCCATAATGTGCATGGATTATATCAGGTTGATAAGATCTTATTTTGCTTTTTAACGTTTTTACATTCTTAAGGTATCCTGAAAACCCCCTGCCCAGCACATTATAATATTCAAATTCTATTCCTAATTTTTTGACAGATTCAACCTGCTCCTGAACAAAAGGAGAAACTTGTCCGGCATTACCGCTGCTGACAATCAATATTTTCAACTATTTGTAAATAAACGGATACAATTGGGATTGGACTAATATTCTCCACTCGTTATCTTTAAGAGAATTTCTGATAGTTTCGGAATTAAAAGTAGGTCTTAACTCAAAGCAAGTCTTCAACGCTTCTGCAAATGAATGAGGATTATCTTCACAAAGAATTCCGTTAGTCTTATTTATTATTCTCCTGTTTTCATAAGTATCAGTGGCAATAGTGAATAATCCTGATAATGCATATTCAAATATCTTAGTTGTTGGTTGAATATCAAAATACTTTGTTATGGGCACATATGCAACACCAAAATTGTGTGTTTGAAAATATGGTGCCAATTCTTCATAATTTTTAATTCCGTCATAAGAAATAAATGACTTTAAATTACATTTTAAAATGGTATCTGTTATTTCTTTTTCATCCAAAGGGCTGCCGTAGCCTACAATTGTATAAGTCAAATATGGTTTATACTCAGGATAATTTCTAAGAAAAATCTCAATACCTTCTATTGTTTGATTTATTTTTCTTGCGAGACCGCCAACATATAATAAGCTCACTGAACTAAAGTCGTGAATCCCAGAATAATAAATCTCTGAACCTAGTGGCATTATAATCGTTTTCTCTCTTCTGATATGCAACCGTTTTCTTAAACTTTCAGATAAAATTAATACCTTCGGATAAAACATATTCTGAACATAAAGAAATGTATTTTCAAGGATCCGATAAATACTAAAATGTGCTAATGAGCCTGTACGAATATCTAACAGTTTTAGCTTCGCTGAACAAAATAAGGCAAGTATGAAACTAAAATTAAAGTATACAACAAACAATGCATCTGGCTGTAATTCTTTAGACCGTGAGACTGAAATGCGAATAAAGTTTATTACCCTTCTTGACTTATTTTTAAGGAAAGGAACATACAAAACCCTGACCCCTTCCATAATCATTTTCTTAAAACCACGATCATAACAAATGTATTCAATTTCAAATTTGTCCTTTAAATATTTACAATAATAATAGTGCCCGCTGGAGTAGCCGAACTGATTGCCATTCACAAACAGAATTTTTTTTTTGCTATTCATTATCTTAATCCCTATATCAGTAAAGGACTACTTAATGCTTGATTTTCAGTTTGCAGAAGTTAGTTTCTTTTCACTTAATTGTAATAGAATCAATTTTCTGTTTTTTACTTCAGTTGAATTTTTAATTGACTTTATTGATTCCCACTTATCACCCATTAATAATTTTAGTTTGATAAATGTCATATTACCATATGTTAGCCCTATTCGTGGTAAACTATATATGTCATCAGAGGTAGTCATAAATTTAGATTCAGAAGAAAATGCCATAGAAATATAATTTTTTTGAAGATAAATTATTTCTCTTTTGCTAAAATCCAGATCTGGAATACCATTTGGATATGCGAAATGCTTGATATTAATACCTAAAAGTTCCTGAAGCATTTTTATGGAATTGGTTATTTCATGATAACTTATATCATCGGTTTCATTACTTAAAATCGGATGGTTTAATGTATGAGCTCCGATAGTAACTAATCCTGATTCTTGAACCTCAATTGTTTCGGTTAAAGACATGTTTTGAGAAAATCTTTTTTGAGATTTTGTTTCTGCACGATAAATAGATATGATTCTATGTATTTCTGATATAGGCAAGCACTTGAAAACGTTTAAATGGTTTATGTTTCTAATAATTTCTATTTGAATATTCAGCTCTTCTGACAAAATCCGTTTAATTATTTTCTCATTGTAATCGCTAACTTCCTGAAACCAGAAATTGTCACCGGAAGTAATTATAGATGGTGATACAAATATTGTAGCCGGAACATGATACTTTTTTAATATTGGAAAAGCTATATTATAGAATGACTTTTCCCCATCGTCAAATGTAATATGGCATAGATTTTTCATTACAACTTTGTTGGGAAAGGCCATCTCCAGGCATTCTGAATCTACTAATCTATAATTCGACTTTAAATAGGTGATTACCTTTTCAAACCAGCTTCTATTTAATACATTATGAAAAGTTAGGATTAAGCTTTTATTCATAAGTGTATTATAAAATAGTTATACATGTTGAAATCTAATACTCAAAATATCAATAGATTCTTTCAAAATCATTGTCTATCAGTTCCCAATTCCATTCAACATTTCTTAACCTGTTTAATAATTCAGGATTTTTGGAAAATATTGCAAACCGCGGAAATCTTACAAGGGACTTTAGTCTTTTTCTAAGGTAGTTTGATAGATTTTTTTGTGTAGTATAGAAACGAATATATGAATATTCACTCTTCATTCCGTATAATGCTAAATAGCATATCATAGTCTTAATTGCAGAATAATTTAAAATATCAGTGACCCATAATATGTCAATATATGAGCCATGGTTATGGTTGAATAGAATCAAAGCCATAAAGTCCTTTGTACTAAAAATGTGATATTTGGCCTTATCCGGCGAATTTAAGACTCTCCAATTTATAAAATCTTTATCTCTTACAGGTTTGACAGCATTTATAGAACAAGTTGCAGTTTTAGATTTGTTGTATAATTTAATAAAATCATTCAGAATATTTTCATGCAGGAGCTCAATCTTATAATTGACATTAGAAGACAAATTTATCTTATAAATACAATAAAGAAAAGGCTGAGAAATATAATTCAATATTTTGCATAAAAGGGGTGGTAATCTTTTAGTAACTCCTGGATAACTAAATGGCGCCATAAAGTTAATATGAAGAAAAGTATTTGCTGATTCTATCCATCCCAGTTTTCTGAATACGGTTATTGACATATCATTACAGGACAAAGCTAATTGTATGTCTGAGAATTCTGAATATTTATTTGTAATCAGGGTACCTAGTCCTTGACGATGAAAAGACGGTAATACAGCAAAATCAATATACCATGCAGCTGTAAAGGATTCATCATCAAGTAATACTTTAAGGGGAATCATTCCGGCATGCGCAATAACCTTGTCACTTGCAACAATAACTATCGGGATTTTGTTATTGAAGAAATACGAGCGGTTTAACCATTTGAAATTATTAATAAGGGCCTTATGTCTATTAGGATATACTTCATAATAAAACTCTTTCAACATTACATTGCTTATATCACATGCAGATTGAAATTGCATCTCTGACATGCTCAACGATTTTAAACTCATTTATTTGACGTTACATTTCCCGGTTTGAAAAAAGTTCTATTTCAAATTTTGGTTATTAATAACCTCATTTGATATCCATACTAAAAGATTCAATAAAAGCTAAGATTTATTATAATTTAAAACAATATCTGAAATCCGGGAAGGTTTATCAGATGAAATAATCAATTCAAATCCTGTGCAAGTTTTACGATATACTGCTCCTTCAACTGGCGAACCAACATCTTCGTTGGAACCTTCAATTAAAATCCCATCAGGCAAAAGAGATTCGTAGACGTTATCCAGGACAGCATTTAATTGCTCAGGATTAAAGTAACCAAAATGCAATATATTCATCGCCCTGATTACATTATATTGGTAATGAGACTTTTCAAAAATATTATAGTTCAGCAGCTTATTTTTGTCGCTTTTATCCAAAAGTGATTTAAAGCCATAATCAACAACAGGCAATGTTTTTCTAAATTTTAATTGCTTCCCGATTATCAGTTTATAGAATTTCCTTTTAAAATAGGCTTTTAGTAAATTGTTGAGAAAATACAATTTCCCTTCTTTTCTGGCATAGTTCCATACGAATGGAGGGACTGTTATTTCAATAATATTTAAGTTATCATCTGTGACTATATAAGAGCTTGACTCAGATTTTTTTTTATGAATAGTATAAGATATAATTAAATCTGAGGCATGATATTCAACATCGTGAAAATGGTTTTGAATCTTTTCAAGAAAGTAATATGATGCCCGTCCATCAGAAATTGCCATATCATGTATTCTTGGAGAAGATATTTCTAAATTTTGAATTATTTCTATAACCATATCATCAAAAGAATTGAATCTGTTGCGGTAGGTTCGCTTAATTACATTGTTGCTTGAATTAAAACGATTTAAAACTATTTCAGCATATCCCTCTTTTAATTGAGAATCATATACTTGATTTAATTGAGAGTAAACTTCAATTGAAATGTTTTTTTCTTTCCCAAAAACATCTTTCAGGGCTGCCGGATTAAACTGCCTGAGGTTGTAAATTCCTGTTCTTATCATCCGGTTTTAGACTTATGTATTTTCTATACAATTTCTGTTCATACTGAAGGTTTGAATAAATTATAATGAAAAAAAACAAAACAAAAAGAGATTGAGTTCTCAAAATCAAACCACTGTAAAAAAAATAATCCCAAAACATTAAGAGTGCTATTGTAGTGCGAATCCGAGTCTCTTTAATCAACCCCAATATTGAAATAATAAGTAAAATGGTTATTAACACACCAACAAAACCTGAAGATATATACGATTGAAAAACACCTGTAACTGCCCCCTTACTGTTTACTCCATATTTCTCATCATTAAACTGTTCATAATCGGTTGTATAGACTTCCTGTAAACCAGAGCCCCAATAATCGCTAAAGGAAAGAGGCTGTTTATTAAATAGTTTACCAACGAGCAATAACGTAGCGCCCCCTCTGCCCGTTCCTAATTGAATGTTGGATGTTCCTGTGGCTTCCCCAAAACTATAGATTTTGACATAATCTAATACATATTGAAGATCAAAGCTACCGCCTAGTTTGCCTTCTTTGTTTAGCGTAGGATTTAGTCTGACACCTGCATAAAAAATAAGTGGAATTAATGGGATATAATTTATCAGATTACTAATTTTTAATCTTTTTGGTATATAATACAGAAACAGAATAACAATTGTGGGCAAGATAAACCATATAGCTCGTTTTAAACTGGCAAACCCAACAAATATTAGCAGAAAAATATAATACCAATCTTTTCTTTTAAAATCACCCTGCTTATACAACCACATCAGTATAAAACCCAAAACCGGTACCATTGTAGCCGCACCCCCGCCTATATATGCCATTGAACCAACAGGGCTTTCCTTTAAGCCAACAGTTAGAATTTTCACGGCAGTTAAAAAAACCTGAATTGTGAGTAATGAAAAAAACAGCTTCCTAAAATTAATAAATGTACCCGGGCTTTTGATCAGAATACGTTTAAATACAAAGAAAAGGCAGATTGGTGTTATATATTTACCATATTGACTAAAAACCAATTTGAAATAGTCTCCATTAATAATAGCTGAATAAAGAAAAGAAACAGAGAAAATTACAAAAACAAATAATAAAAAGCTTTCTCTCTTATTCAATCCGGATAGTCCGTTATTCTTTTGCAAAATGTACAATGAAAGGAGAACAACTATTATTTTATAAGGATTTTCAATTCCTTTACCATAAAATGATGCAAGACCGGAGTAAAAACAAAGAATAATTAAAATTTTTATCGTATTATTTTTATTTTTAAAAATGATGTATAAAAAGGTCAATAAAACAATATACCAGTAAATGGCTTCTCTTTGCATTTCAACTAAAACTTGATACTATTTTCAAAATTTAAAAGATACAGATATACACTATTTGCTTTTTTTAATTCCCCTATTTACCTAAGATCAAATAGTTCTGAATTCTGCCAGAATTTCATACCATGGATCATCATATTCTGTTATTCTTTCTCTATAATTCACGTAAGTTATTTTATAACCTAAATTTGAAAGTAAATCAACACATTTTTTATGAATGCCTGGGACCTGACAATTATGGGTAGATAAGAAAATAACAGGCCTATGATCCATTATTAAAGAATTTGCGCCTAACAAAACTTTATATTCAGCACCTTCAACATCGATTTTTATAAGCTGCGGTGGCTCTATTTCTTTCAAGATTAATAAATTATCTAAAGTAACTGCTTCCACTTCGATTGTTTTCCCTTCTAGAAAAATCGGAGATTCAGGACATATTGTATTCGCGACATTATTTACTGAATTTGAAAATGAAACTTTCCCTGTCTTATCTGATACCGCTGATTCAAAGATAATCAGATTTTCAGCATTATTTAGGGTTTTATGCTGTTTAAGAATTTTAGTATTTTGAGGAAAAGGTTCAAATGCATAAACAATTCCTTTAATACCAACTGACTTAACTGCAATTAGAGAATAGTAGCCAATATTTGCTCCAAGATCATAGACTACATTACTCTTTTTAGCGTATTCGGCAAACAATTCGGCAACCTCTTTTTCATAGGTACCCATCCAATATTGCGAATAACCTGAACGATACACCCATTTGATTCCTTTCAAAACTCCGAAATAAATTTTCCGGTAAGAATTATTCGGAGTAATTAATAATAGAATTTTCCTTATTATTCTAGATTTCAATTTTTTCAAGAACAATAATTTTATTCAGAATTGCCTGTCTCTAATGGCTCGCTAATATACCTACCGAAGTCTGGCAGTCTGATTAATGTAAATTTGATTATTCATTAATTTTAAACTCAATAATCAGATATAAAAGTTAGTTTAAAGTTCTTTTCTTAAATCAATAATATTTGCAAAATAATCAATATACATCTAGCAATTTTTGACACATTTTTTTTGCTTCAAACCGTGGTTTTACTATCATGTTGTAATTTCTGGCCCTTTCAAGAAATTCATTATAGTTTGCAATCAAATCAATTATAAAGTTACTATATTCATGAGGATTATTATTGCCCAACAATCCGTTCTCTCCATGTTTAATTATTTCGGGTAAACCCCCAACATTGCTAGCAATTACAGGTAAATCAAGAGAAAGAGCTTCAATTGCTGCTATGGGCAAGGCTTCAGACCGGGAAGGCATAAAAAGCATATCAGCAGATTTGAAGTAATTCAAATGCAAAGGTGGAGTGACAAATCCAACCAATTTAAAAAAATGCTCAAGTCTATATTGCCTGATCATTGTAACAAAATCACATTGATCGGACAGATGCCCAAGAACAACCACATGAAAACTGTTTTTAAAAATTGATTTATTCATCAGATCTACAGTTTCAACAAGTATATCATATCCCTTAACATATTTTGAACCACCAACATATAAAACTTCAAATTCATTAGTTCTTTTTGCAGGTCTGAAATACGGATCATTATTATCATAGTCAATGCCATTGTAGATTATTTTAAAATCATTAATGGATATGTTTTTGGACTTATATAAATTGTAATTATATCGTGAAACAAAAATCAGTTTATCTACATTACTGAAATCAATTTTTGATAGCGGTACTAAAGGTTTTAACAGTTTATCTTCAATTAGTCCAAATGCACCATGCACAGTATGGAATATCTTAATATTTGTTTTTATCTTTTTAATATATAATGAAGAGTAAAGGGCATAATCCAGGTGGGAATGGAGTATTTCAATATTATTATTTCTAAGATAATCAGCAATTTTTGCAGATTTAAAACGAATTATAAATGGAATTAAACTATAAACCCTGTTATTAAGGAGAAATCGGACAACTCGATATTTCTTCTTCGAATGAATAAAAATGTCTCCAATATTAAGAACTCTACTATCGGGAATTATACTAGCATAATAGGAAGCAATTTCGTTGTTGACTATAAGATAGATTGAATCATATTTACTTAATCCTTTAATGGTTTGCCAGACCACCTGTTCTGCACCTCCCATCCCATCAGAAATAAGATATATAGCTACACGTTTCACCTGGAAAATATTTTAAAAACCTTATTTACAATTCTGGTTGAGAAAGTGAAAATATTACGTAAAACCGGGCTTTTTTGATTATGCTGAAGGAAAATAAATGTTGAGTGAGGTTGGAGTAACTGATAATCATTAATAAAGTACGGAAAGTACTTTTGAAGCACTTCATCCCGCTCTCTAAGACTGATATGGAAATTTTCTGTCTGTGAACTTATTCCAGAGTTATCAAATACAGATATAGTTACGTTTATTGCCTTATAACTTAAGTGATTTAAAAAAAGTGCTTTAATGAAAAATTCCCAATCGGCAACAATCCTGAGATTTTCATTATAATATCCAACCTTTTTAAAAAGAGAAATTCGAATAAGTGTTGCCTGATGCAAAATGGTGTGCTGAAAAAATGTGTAAAACGAGATATTTTCAGGAGCTTTCACGAGTTGAGGTTTTTTGTTATTTCTGTTAACAAAAGCGTTGCCTGTAATGATATCAGCTTTAAGGTTCTGATTCACGATATCAGTTAGCACATTACTATTATAGAGTACGTCCCCGGAATTAACAAAAAGACAATATTCACCAGTTGCTTTTTTGATGCCTTTATTCATTGCACTATAGATACCGTGATCAGTCTCACTAACACAATAATTTATTTTTTTGCAATACTTTTCCAATAATTCTTTTGAACCATCCGTGGAACCTCCATCGATAACAATGTACTCATATTGTTGATAATCCTGATTAATAACACTTGTTATGGTCTTTTCCAGACCTGAATAATTATTTAAATTAATTGTTATTATACTTAATTTCAATGTGAGAAGTTATTTTAGCAGATCATTCTAATCCTCATCAGATTCTATTTAAAAAACTTTTAAAATAAGAGTAGGGTATTTGTGGTAAAGGAGGAACACGGAATACCTTCTCATTTAAAAGATATTCATTAAGTTCTGCATCATTTTCGTAAATATTTAAACCATCGATATTATAGTAGCTTCTTGCACTTTCACAATTAATTAAGATAGGAATTCCGGCAATAAGCATCTCCGGAATTTTTGTGAGAGCTCCTGAACTGGCAACCTGATGTATAAGAACAGCATCTACCTCCGAAAGCATATCGTATAATTGATCATTTGACAGGGATCCGTAAAGGACAATATTTTCTGAATCAATAATTATGCTTTTTAGTTCTTCCGTTGAATATCCGGCAATTCCTAATTTATAATTGTCAGGTTTTGAATTAACAAACCAGTCAATTCTGTCAATCATTCCTAGTCGGGTAGGTATATTAATTATTGACCCAAGCATAAGCAATTTCTTAATAGCTTTTATTTCTTTCTTCCTGGTACGATGGGATCTTATATCCAAAAGACGATGATAAACATCACCAGCAGGGAAATAAGGCAAATATTGTGCATCGATACCAAATTGTTTCAGTAAGAGATTTTCTTCTCGTGATATAGTAAATACAACATCACAAACCTTGAGCATTGCCATTTCTTCCCACAACCATGAAGGGGATTTTTTATTTGTAATTTTGGAAAACTGTGAAGGGACTAATGATTCTAAATTATGGGGTAAGCCAATTACCTTGTATTTTAGTCTTTTAAAGTAAATAGGATATATATAGTTTTCTGGTTTAGTTCCTTCCCATAGGAAAATTGAGGTGTCAAATCTTGAGATTTTCTCAATGCTATTGATTATCAGGGCAGAATGGTAGATTCTCTTGACCATATTTAGAATGGAGCTGATTGATCTTAATCTTAATCCGATTTTAATATTAATTAGAACTGATAATACTAAATTCTTTAAAAATGCTAAAGAAATCTTTTGTTTAACTAAGCCGGGAACAAGAATATATTCAATATTATTAGCGGTCAATAAATTTGAGATCTGCGCAGTGCGTTTTTCTCCCCCATGTCCAAAGAAATCAGAATCAAATATTGCCTGGCGCAAAACCTTTCTATTCACGGAATAATCTTTTAATGTGCCTCTGGGACAAAATTCTTTTGGAAATTGAATCGTAATTAATTGTGCATAAGTTCAATATCCTAAAAATTGTCCAGAAGAGCAAGTACTTTTTCATCCGCTTTACAGCATGAATATAACCGGTTTGATAATCTGCAAGAATGCGAGGTGGGATGAGCTCTTTCAATCCTGATAGGTTTTCCCTTGTATAATATTCAGAAACAGAGCCTGAACGACCATCAATATTATATAATGTTACAGCTACATCCAAATACCTGAATGTGACATTATTTAGTACTATAGTTTTTAGTGTAAAGATCCAGTCTGAAATAATTTTGAATTTTTCTTCATATAGACCATACCTGGTAAAAAGTGATCTTTTAATAAATGTTGCCTGATGATTTAGTGATGCCACAAATAGATCACTTAATGTTATATCTGAGGATGTAATTTTAGAAAGTAAGTGTGTTTTTTTATTCAGTTCGGAAAATGCTATAACAGCTCCCGTAACGATATCTTCGGTGATATTAAATGAAAATATATATTTAAGGATCTCCTGATTAATCAAATAATCGCCACTATTTAAGAAAAGACAATATTCTCCGCAGGCTCTGTTTATTCCCTTGTTCATTGCATTATATATTCCATTGTCCTTTTCACTAACCCAATAAGTAAGTTGATTTGAAAAGGAATTAATGACTTGCAAGCTATTATCAGATGATCCACCATCAATTATTATATATTCAAAATCTTTGTTTGTTTGATTAAGAACACTAATAATTGTCTTCTCCAACCCATTTGCATTATTAAGATTTACCGTGATAATAGAAAGTTTAAGCATATTCAATTATCTAGATAATACTTTTGAATACACATCATGTGTTTTATTGGCAGTATCTGTCCAGGAAAAAAGCTTCATCCTCTCGCAACCTTTAATTATTAAGGATTCTCTAACATTTTGGTCAAGAGCAATTCTTTCGACAAGCTTACAAATATCCTGCTTGCTTTTAGGATCAAAATATAAAGCAGCATCCCCTGCTATTTCATTAAAGCAACTTGAATCAGACAAAAGAACCGGACAGTTAGAGGCAAATGCTTCAAGTATAGGCATTCCAAATCCCTCATAAAGGCTTGGAAAAATGAAAGCAACAGCATTCCGATATAATATTGTCATTTCATTCTCACTCGCGAAATGCTGAAAGATTCTATTGCTAATATTCAAGGTATCTATCATTGACTTTTCATCTGAAGTCAATGGAAGTCCCGCACAAACGATAGAAAGATCATTTTTCTCCAAAATGTCAGCAATAGAATTAAGCAAAAAGTAAAAATTCTTATAGCCTCTTCGATCGCCAACATAAAGCAAATACCTGTCAGGTAATTTAATATTTAGTTCTTCTTTAGAATTGAATCTTGTTATCCCATGATGAATAACAGTTATCCTTGATTCATCAATGCCATAATATTTTAAAAGATCTGATTTAGTGTTATTTGAAACAGCAATTATGTGACTCGCATTATTAATAAGCTTCCTTTTTTGCTGACCTGTAATGTCTGAAGGTGGAAAAAACTCTGGGAATAATTCATATATTAAATCATGAATCGTAATGACAAAAGGCTTCTTTATGTGATCAAGAAAATATGGATTATAGTAGGTTGGATGAAAAACATCATAATCTTCCTTTTCAACCAGAGATAGAGAACTTAGTAAATTTTCTTTATAGCAATCCTTAACTTTTTGTGGAAAAAGCTTTGAATATAAATTAGTAATCCTCCCCTTACCGATGAAATTACTGTCTTTTAAGAACCCTATCTGAAAATCCTCAAGAGGATCAAAAGGTAAATCCATCATTTCAAGTATATGAATATTATTGGTGTATTTCAATCCAATTTCAAAAACTACATCCGGACTGAAATGTGTCATAAGCTCTATAAAATATTTTGATATACCACCATATTTTTGGTTCTGAAATACCTGGTAATCGTATAGAATCCTCATCTAGAAAGTAGAAAAGTTAGGTGGAATTATTTTATCATTGACATTACTATGAAGATGCCATTTCATCTAATAATTGTCGAAGTTTTAGTAAAGGAATAGTTAAATTACATCCATTACCTTCTAACTGAAGATCAGAGTCAGGATCTCCAAAAAGATAAAAGTACTTATGTTTAAGAGCATCAGCCAAGTGCCAATAACATTGATTATGATAGATCTTATTTCTTCTGAATTCAAGAATCTTACTTCCCGGAATCATAAAAATCATATTGGTTAACCCCGCACCATGCATAGATATCATGATATTAGCCTGACTGCAAATGCTAATTTGATCCTCTAATGAAAGAATGCCAAAATCAAAAATCTCGTACCCCTCCGAAATTAGCAATGATACTACATCAGTCTCATTTAATACTTTCCTGTAACTTGCTTGTCCCCTAGTAATATATAGTTTCCTATAAATCTGCGCTTTATGATGTTGAATTTTAGAGTCTAATTTTTTCTTTATTTCCTTCAGGACCTTATCATTTATATATCCTGTAAGAGCTACATGGTTAATGAAATGAAGCTTGTTTGAATAAATTAATTCAGTCGGTTTTACATATATAATATCCCTCGGAATTAAGTCTAAGAGATTGAGTAACGCCCTTCCTGTATTCTTTATATAGACATTTTCAGGCAGAATCAAGATATACTGATTTAGTTCTTTTTTAAGAAGGAATAATCGCGATAATACTTCTGTAATCCAATGATAATGATTACCACTCCAGGCATCAAATGCTATCAGATATTTTCTATTATTATCAAGAGATTTTATCTTTAGCTTTCTTATTTCATTTAATGTTCTTTTTAAGGAATATTGTGACCTGAGCTTTGGTCCTACCAGTGAAGATTTTACCAAGTGAAGAAATGAATTATAAATGATCCCTTCATATGTAACAAAACAAAAATATAAACTTCTGAAATCAACATTATATGTCTCATAAGAAAATTCACTTAGGCAGTAATTCAAATCCCCATTAATATAATTGACAGGTAGATTTCTTTTAATTGTGTATTTTGCTAATAAAATATCTTTTCTATCCGGCATTTCTACTATCAATAAAAATTGCAGTAATTCCACAAATTGCAAACAATGTATAATTATTAGCTATTAAGAATAAATATATTTCGTTATCGCAAAAATTCTTATTATCATAACTAGGCATTTCGACAAGGAGCATTTTAGGTCGGTAAAGTTCCCAATTGTTTGATCTTAATACCAGGAAATCCATCCCTTCACAATCGATGCTCATTAAATCAATAATTAAGCTATTGGGTTTATAAACTGAAATAATTTCATCCAAAGGTCTTACTTCTATTTGTAATGTTTGTTCTATAAAGAAATTCTCCTTTTTTGACCATGTTGTTGCATGGTCAGACATAAATGTACTAACTGCAGGATTATTGAATTTATAAAATGTTAGCATATCATTTCTATCGGAAACACCAAGATTTAAATTTAAATCCCGCTTACGTATAGATTGGAAAAGATTAAAATATTCTGGATTGGGTTCAATATTAATACCTTTCCAACCTTTTAGATATAAGGCATGTGTATTTGAGTATTTAATGGGGTGGTATGCACCAATATCTATATAAAATCCATCATTTTTATTCTCAAAGAAGTTCTGAATTATTATATCCTCTCCTTGTTGAGAAAAACTTATTTTAAATTTATTTGACTCAATATAGATCTTTTCAATACTATATTGTGAAATTATTTTAAGGAATTTATAAGGTATCAAGTTTAAGCATGCTTTTTTTATTATTTGTTTCATATATTTCTATACCGTAATATTTGATCCTTTACAATTCGATTTTTTACCAGAACTACGTTTTGATTTTGGCATACACTATTTGGAGAAACTGAAAATATCTCACTATAATGTTGTTGAATTATTTCTTTTAAAAATAAATAGATTATTAAGGCCTAATTGAAATTTGATTGTATGAATCAACGTAAAATTGGGTTCACAAAATATCTTGAATACTTCGTTTGGATTAAAACCGTAATGTTGTTCATCTGACATCCCGTGTATAACTTTAAAAAATTTAAGGACATCTATAATTCTATCGACAATTTTAGATGGCACAGTAATTATTATTATGCCATCATTTGTTAACAAATCGTGGCATTTTTTTGATAAGATCTTCTGCTTTTCCGGGAGGATATGTTCGAGAACAGCAAGCATTGTTATCACATTAAAGTGATATGACGTTAAATCAACTTCTGTGTCTGGAAATGTATCTTTATAAATAACATAATTATTTGATCTAACTACATCAGTATTTAATAAGGGTTCGATACCTATACCATACTTTAATTTATATTCGATTTTTCTGAAAAAATAACCATCAAATGCACCTATATCAAGTATTGTTGATTGATACGGTACATGTTTGTCAGCTTTTTTAAACCGCCAAACTCGTAATAGTCTATCAAAATATTTCAAGTCTTCTGGTTTTTACTCTCTAATCCTAAAATACTAAAAAAGAAACTATAAATAATAATCTGAAAACCCAGAATAAGAAATGTAACAGCGGGAATAGCGGAACGTAATACTATTTGTGGTATTAATTCTTTAAAATCTGCATTATACCATATAAGAAAAGATTTAATTGTTAAAAATATTCCCATAAAGATTATGCAAATTCCAATAATTAAACCTCTTTCAAGATTTAAATATTTAAATATTGTGTTAAATCTTTTACTGGACGGAAGCAATCCATGAGTTACTGCATATATTTTTGTAAACGCAAAGAATGTAACTAATTGAAATCCTATTATTACCAATGAAGAACTAAATAATAGTGAATGAATGTCAAGAATAATGTGCCCAAGTTTAAATGGAGCTATTGCAAGTGTAATTGACAAAAGCAAACCAAATAACAATACTAATAAACCTGGATATAAGAATAGCCATTTGGGACTAAATATTAATAAGAAGCGTAAATGTCTCCAGCCATCTCGCCAGGGATTTAGATGAGGTTTTCTATCCCGGCCATCTTTTGATAGAGTTGTAGGGACTTCACTTATAGTCAAATTAAAAATTGCTGATTTCACAACCATTTCAGAGGCAAACTCCATCCCTGTCGTATTTAATCCTATTGAAAGCATTTTATCACGATAAAAGCCTCGGAGCCCACAATGAAAATCACCAACTTCTATCTTAAAAAACAAACGGCCAATAAATGACAAAACGGGGTTGCCAATATATCTGTTTAAGAATGGCATAGCGCCCTTTTCTATTCCTCCTTTGAACCTATTACCTATTACAAAATCTGTGCCTTCACGAAGTTTCTCTAAAAATGGAATCAGCTTAGAAAAATCATAACTATCATCAGAATCACCCATAATAACATATTTCCCTTTGGCAGCCTGAATACCTTTATATAATGCATTTCCGTATCCTTTTTCACTAATTTCAATTACCCTGGCTCCTAACTTTTTGGATATTTCTACTGATCTATCTTTACTTCCATTATCCGCTATTAAAACTTCTCCTTCAATTTCATTAGCAGATAAGAAATTAATAGCTTTCCGAATACAAGTCGCTATTGTCTTTTCTTCATTTAAGCATGGCATCAAAATCGTTAACTCCATATTATATGCTTTTTAACAATGTAAGTTTGCCAAACTTTAATCTTTTTGAATTATACCAATCAAGATTGCTGGCATCTTTTTCGAACACAATAATACAATCATAATCAGAAAAAGATTTATCTGTCAGACTTCGTATTTTATATTTAAGTTTGAAGGCGTTGAGTTTAACCCATAAAGAGTATTCGAGAAAATCAGGAGAAGTGAAAAGTGCTATTTTTTTAAAATTATATCTCTTAATAGTATCGATCATTGCATAAAATTGTGGGTCATTAGCTAAGTAACTTTTTTCTCTATCAAAGTATTTGAGTGTTGATATTATACCTTGAGATTTTAAGTATTGAAAAATACATTTTTTATCCGTTGTATTATTATTGTTTTTAATTACCCATTTATTATTTTCTTTAATATAGCCTTTAGTAATAGGGCAATTATAGTCAGTTGCAACTAAAGAATCAATTAGTGCAGTGTCTGAAAATCTATTTGGAATTGTTTCTAAAATTAATTTTATATGATTATTGAAATAATAAAAATTAAATAATGGCCTATATGTGCATAATGAAACATTAATAAATCCGGCCAAAAGAAAAAGATAAATTGTGGCTTTCACATATACAGATTTTAAACCGCTGATCAATATCGAGGAAAAAATAATTGTGGCAAAAAAAAGTGGCAATAAATACCTGCTTCTGCCTGGGTCCCATACCGGGAAAAGAAAAACAAATAGAATAAACGAGATAATACATAAAAACAAGATTTCTAATATGCCTTTATGTAATGCCCTTTTCTTATAAAATAGAAATAAACTAAAACAAAATAAAATACTATATGCCAAATTATTCGCAACATCTTCCTGATAATTGCGTACGAGAAGTTTATAACTTCCGTGATTTGTTTCATTTATATCTATTTTTAATATTTTTGAATGAAATTTTTCTATAAGAATTTCATTATTTCTGTTTATCAATTTAAATGAAGTAGAAAATTGCCATCCTATATATTTTGAAATTACAGACGCGGCTCTAATAAAAATATTTATTTGGCTCTTACCTCTCATTTCATCTACTATACTTCTATCTTCTTTATAAACAGTGTTACCTAAAATATTATTGAAATAAGAATAATTTCTATAATAATAAGGCCCATTAGTAATTAAAAATATTGAACCAATAATTAAAATGAAGAATAGGATTTTTTGAATTTTATATTCTCTGAATATTTTGAATAAGAAATAGAATACAAAGACTATTATAAATGGTAATACTGTCAGCTTTGTTAGTAATGAAAAGGAAATTCCTAATGCTAAAAAGACTAAACTATAAAAGCTATATTTAACGTATGCTATTTTAATTAAATAATATAAAAAAACAATAAAGTAGAATGAAACAATAATATCGTTCTTCACGACATTTGCTTGTAAGATTGCCGATGAAAGTGTTAAACACAATATAAATGAAATGATTTGAGCCCATTTATTTCCATTGTATACTGATACTATTAAGGACACTCCGGATGAAATGCCAAGCAAAAAGAAAAATTGAATAATATTTAGATAATAATCATTATTTGTAAGTATTCTTACAAATAAAAAAATGAAAGATGATAATGGTTGATGTGAATTTTGCAGGTCAAAATTTGTAGGGTAATAATTAATACTACCATTTTGTATCCAATTCTCAACTCTGGCTAACCAGCAGGTGTATGAATCCCAATTATTGGGAGCATAAAAAAAGGATGTAATAAAGACTGGAATTACGATAGTAATTATAGTTGATAAGAAAATGAATCTAATTTCTTTGGATAGTTTAACTGATTGATAATTAAATTTCTTTATTGAGAAAATAATGAAAATGATAAGGAGAAAAAATTGTTCAAGCAGAAATGCATTACTTTTTATTAAATTAAATATTGATAATACTTCTGTAGTTATAAATACTAATGCAGTATTTATTAGTAGATAAATCAGAATAGATTCCCGGATCTTATAATGCCAGCTACCACTTAAATTTTGAAGTATTAAATTGTAAAGGAGAGCAGAATTAATAATAATAAGAAAAAGCCCAATCATTGAACATAAAATTTAGATTATTATTAAAGTCTCTCCTATTAATATCTTAAAGACCGAAATTTTCATGATTCTTTTATTTTACAACTGGTTGTATTTAATCGTTAATTTTGCTGTATAATATCTAAACATAAACAGCTTTATATAAATTATGCCATTTTAGAATAATCCATTTCAATATTTAATATGGATATTATTTTAAGAATTATTTTCCGAATTGCTCTTTTTAATAATGGTATTTTTCTTATATTATTTTTTAAGGTTTGTTTATCATCTTCTTGTTTAGTCTTCTCAAAGTAGCATTGAATTCTTGAGAAACTTTTAAAGTTATTTCTAATTAAAACATAAGAATAATTTTCGAAAAGTGATTGAATATCTGTTCTTTGATTCAAAGAAAACCTATTTTGATATTTAGACAATATCTGAGGAATTAAAGGATCGTAGCCGCTAAAATGGAAAAATACTAATGGAAATTTCTTATTAACAATATAAGTGGAATCTGAATTATTAAGAACCCTTTCATGCAGATTCCAATAGGCCATGTTATAACCCGGATGGCGAAATATATGAACTTTTTCGAAAAACAATGGAGCAAAATTTATCCAAAGCTGATCAGTAAACATTCCTTTGGCAAAGTTGATATAGGCTTTTTTGGTTAGCCTGGCTGCCCACCATTCCAAAAAACTGTCAGATTCAATGCTACGCTTCAATGCCAGGAAACCAAGGTTATAAAGACCTGAATTAAGAAAATCGTTCTCTGCCTGAAATTTATCGTCATTTATTGGTGTCGTAAAATGAGGTGTTATCACTATCTCATTTTCTTCCAGAACCTTATCCAGTTCGGTAAAAGGACTATAAACTAAAATATCAGGATCGAGATAAATAATATTTGTAATTGTTAATAGTTTATTAAAAAAATACTGAAAATAAAAAGGTTTTACTGCTGTGTTGAACTCAGTTATGTTATACCGTCTAAACATGTCGTCAAAAGAAGAAATTCCAATTTTTTCAACTTCAACCAACTCATAAGGTATTTGATCATATTGAATCAACTCATTTTTTCTGTCAACAAGACATATTTTAAAAATATAACCGGGATTGTGCTTAAGTAGAGAAGCTCCAAGTGAGATTGCTTGTGCAAGATAGTTATTTGAACAGATAGTGAAAACGAGATTCATTATTGAAGAATCGCTAATATTGAATTTCCTAAATCTTCAGCATATTGTTCTAAATTGAATTTTTCATTTGCCCATTTAAGAGCATTCTTTCCAATTTTTTTTCTTAATCGAATATCTTTCAAAACCAAGATCTTTTCTGCTAAATCATGGCTGCTTCCAGGCTCATAATAAAGCCCATTGAATCCATCATTTATTAATTCAGTATTAGCACCGGCATTTGAAGCAATTATAGGTAGTCCATATTTCATTGCTTCTATAGTAATTCGCCCAAAGGCTTCATTTTTTGAACAGATCAGAGCAATGTCGGCCCTTTCATAATAAACTTCGGGATTTGAAGTAAAGTCAATAATACTGATTTTTGAATCCAAATCATTCTCTTTAATGTACTCTTTAATTCTTTGATCATACTCATCTTTAATGGCTCCCACCAGTAAAAGGCTCATTTCTTCGCCCTGGTTAATAAGTTCCTTTAGAGCATCGATGGCTTCATATTGGCCTTTACCCGGAGCAAATCTTCCGACCATGATGAGAACTAAATCGCTTGTTTTTTTAATATGCTGTACTCTATTATTATGTATTTCAACAGGCTGATATATCGTTTTTAACTTTCTATTGTTTATTACATTTTTATATCTGGAATAAACAAACCAGGAGTTGACTAAAATTAATCTGGAAAACAAACCAATTATTTTTTTAGTGATGTATTCCCCAAAAAAGAAGCTATATCCATGATCCTCCTTTCCAAGCTCATGTACATACCAAACATGAGTAACACCTAATACCCTAGCTGCTATTGAAGGAGTTACTATCACCATGGTATTTGAAATTACAAGATCAGTTTTGACCTGTCTGAAGTATTTTATAAGCTCGTTTACTGAGTAGAATATTCTCCTTAGATTCCTGAATTTTTCTCCAAGAGTAAGTTTATTCTTCCCGGTTATCCACCAGGGTAAATCAATAATTTTAAAACCATCAATAAAAGGTTTGCAAAGTCCTATTAAAGCTCCATCTTTGGGAAAGACACAAAATATTTTTATTTCAGGAAAAGCAATTTGTAAAGCTTGAATCGTTTCAATAAAACAACGTTCGGCACCATTCAGATTTGATGCATGAGAAACCAGAATAATATTATTCATGGATGTTGCTTTTCGCATAATTCATTTTTGCGAGTTCAGCAGTGAAGAACCTGTGAGTATTGTCTAATTTAAAATTATCGAAGTACCTAATAAAATGATACTATATAGCAATTTTTATTTAATTTATTTTTCTAGTTTGTGATTCCCAACTGTTTCATCCAAAGAAAAGTGACAATATTTAATTAATGATTTTTTTTAGTTTACGCTTCCCTTTTAATCCCATCAAAAACAGCCATAATTTATTTCCAATAATAATATTAACCATTACTTTAAATTTTGGGAATTGAAGACTTTTAAGCGTAATGTCATATTTTAGCATTAAAAATATGGATTTACGAGCTTCACTGTATTTCTCCTGACTACTCAACTCATTAATTTCATTCGAAAGAAAATTTAGATATAATTTATTGTGCTCTTTAAAAAAATCTTGATATTCTAAGGGGAAATATATTTTCACCTTTTTTACCAAAACCAACCCGTTTATTATTTTTTTTGTTCTTGATAAAGAGGAGTGTACCCCAGAATTGTTATTTCGATAAACGCTCATTGTTTCATCAAGATATTTTATGCCTCCGTATTTTGATAAAAGAAGCCATAATGGAAAATCTCCAGCCGGGAGTGAATTTAACCATTTGGGCATTTCCTTAATACAATTTCTAAATACAACTGAACAAGTCCATATTGTTAAATTTATATTTAAGTCTCTATATGTATATTCATTCTTAATGAAATCTGGTTTTAGAATACGAATAAATTTATTGTTTTCGTCTAGTTCATCTACACTATGTGTACATAAAACATAATCCTCATTAGCCTCCAAAAAATCCACTTGTTTTTGCAGCTTATATGGGTCGGTCCAGTAGTCGTCGCCTTCGCATAAAGCAATGTATTTACCTGTACTTACTTGTAAAGTTCGAATAAAGTTAGCCATCATACCTAAATTGGATTCAGATGGCAATAAGCTAATTTCAGAATACTTTGATGCATATTCCAGACATATCTGCCTAGTTTTATCATTGCTACAATCTTCACCAATCATTAATTCAATTGGGAAATTACATTTTTGGGTTAGTACACCTTCTATAGCCTCATGAATGAAATTCTCATGATTATAAGTAATCATACAAACACTCACCATCACTTTATCCCTTTTAGTTTCTTCTATTGTCATTTATATGACTTTTGCGGGATTTCCAAATACCGTCGTTTTGCTTTTTACTTTTCTTATTACAACACTACCAGCTCCAACTATTGAATTATCTTCAATTTCGATTTTAGGAATTATTGTTGCCTTGGTACCAATAAATACTTTCTTCCCAATTATTACATGTCCTCCTAAATCAACACCTGGCATTAAAGACGAAAAATTGCCTATTGTGGAATCGTGGCCAATTTGGGTTCCAATATTTAACGTTGTACACTTACCTAAATAGACATTGGTGGTAACCACACAATTAGGACAAATAATACATCCCTCTTCTATAATATTATACTTGCCAACTATTGCACTTGGTGCTGTATAAGTAAAAAATGTTGTCTTGTCTTTTAAATGACTATATATTTTTTCTTTCCAGTCACAGTTTGTAACTGAAATAATACAATAATCATCTTTTGATAAAGGATAGTCTTCCCAGTTCCCTAATATTGAATAATCAGATGGATATTTTTCAAGAGGTGTAATACCCTGATATGTATGTAAGAATCCTTTAAATTCCCAATCTCTTTCATTTTCCGGAACAAGATCAAGCCAGCCCTCCATTTCCCTGCCAAAATGAGATGCTCCAATGATATACAAATTCCGTTTACTTTGCACTATATCCTCCATCGATAATCAGGTTTGTACCGGTTATCCACTTTGAAGCATCCGACAATAAGTATACACATCCATTTGCAACATCTTCAGCACTTCCCAAACCCAATGGATGCCTATCATATATTTTATCAATATCTTCCTTATTCAAGAGGGAAAACTTGTTGGAAGTCATTTTTGTATCGGATATTTGAGCCGGGGAAATTGCATTAACCCTGATTTTTTTATTTGCCAATTCCAGAGCAATAGATCTTATGCCTGCAACAATTGCTCCTTTTGATGCAGAGTATCCTGATAGAGAGGAATCACCTACAGTACTCATTATAGAAGCAATAAATACAAAACTACTTCCTGATTCATCCGAGTATTTTTTTTTGGATAGAATTTTTGCAAATTCAAAACCTGCTATTACATTAGTTGCAAAAAGAGCTTCGTAATGTTCAGGTTGGGTAACATTCAGAGGCATGGGAATTTCAATACCGGCACTATAAATAAATCCTGAGATTTTACCTGTTTTGTCAACAGCTTCTTTTACAATACTTTCTATTTCAGGATAATTAGTAACATCAAAAACATAGTATTGGTGATCTCCTTTAGAAAGAAGCGCCATTGTTTTTATAAGTTTTTCTTCGTTCCGGCCAATAAGTATTACAATTGCCCCCATTTGGCTGCAGCTAATGGCACATTGCTTCCCAATGCCTGATGAGGCTCCGGTGATTAATATTTTTTTACCTTCCAGAGTAAATGGATTCATTTATTAGAAATTGCAAAATTATATTAAGTTTTCAGTACCAATTAACACAATTAAGTCATTGACTGTAACAACTTTTTTTAGTTCAGCTGCACTAATCTGTTTGTTAAAATTTTCATCAATAAATACAATGAGACTCAAAACAGCCAGAGATGAAAGGTTTATTGAAGTTTTTTCATTTATTTTGCCATCCAGTTCTAGTGTCTCTTTCAATTCATTGAAGAATTTAGTCTTTTCCATTTTCAGCTGTAATTATAGTTAAAATTTTAAAATGGTAGCTCCCCAGGAGTAACCAACACCAAAACCTGCCAATAATACTTTATCTCCTGGTTTAATTATTTTTTTTGTTAAGCAGTCTGCAAGTGCAATTGGAATAGTTGCAGATACAGTATTCCCCGTATATTCCATATTTTGATAAAACTTGTTTTCAGGAATTTTAATTTTTTTCCTCAAATAATCGAGCATGTATTTATTGGCCTGGTGAAAAACAAAATAATCTATGGATTCTATTGTACTCTCATTTTTTTGGAGAACATTTTTAACTAAAGGAGGTATTTTTCCAAGAGTAAAATTGAAAATTTCCGGGCCATTCATATAAAGATTATTATTGTTTCTTACAAAAGCACCATTCTCAAATATATCTGTTTCTGGCTCCTCATATTTATTTCTGAATGCTCCGTTTGAAACTATAAGGTTATTCATTCCTGATCCATCTGTGCCTACCTCAAACTCCAAAATATAGTCTTGATCGCTTTTAGAAATTATTGTAGCTGCGGCACCGTCACCAAAGATGCTACGATTAGCTTTATCTCTAACATTTAAATGCTTAGAGTAGGTTTCGGAAGTTATAAGAAGTACATGCTGTGCTGCCCCAATTTTAATAAGCCCTTTTGATAATAGGAGGCCATAAATAAAACCGGAACATCCTAAATTATAATCAAGAGCTCCTATATTTTGCCGTAAACCTAGTTTATCCTGAATAATACAAGCACTTGTCGGGAGTAAATAATCAGGGCTTTGTGTGCAAAAGAGTACAAAGTCAACTAGATTTTTATCAAATTGCGTAAAAACTTTTTCAGCAGCTTTTATGCCTAGATCCATTGCAGTCTCACTAAAACTTGCTATCCGCCTTTGTTTAATACCTATTTTTTCACTTATTTTTGCAGCATCCCATTCAGGAAATTCTTTAGATAGTTGTTCATTATCCAGAATATTTTCTGGCAAGTGAGATTCAATGTAAGATATTTTGCAGCCCATAAGGAGTTATAATAAAGTTCAAGGATATTGCTCTATGAAAATCGTAATTTATAGATATAAAGAAGGATATTTTACATTCAATACTTTATCCAATAACCAGATCGCAAACTCTTTCAACATTGTTAATTTCTAAATCGGGATAAATTGGCAGACAAAGAATTTGTTGAGTTATTTTTTCAGCAATTGGCAAATTTGCCGGATCAGCAGATGGCAACCCTTTATATGTAGGAAACTGGCTAATTAACGGATAGAAATATCTTCGACTAAAAATATTATGACTTTTTAATTTATTATAAACCTCATCTCTTGTCCTTTCGAATTTAACATAATCTATCAAAATAGGGAAATAGGCAAAATTATATTCAACACCAGGAACGTCCTTCATGATTGTTAATCCAGGTATCTCTTCTAATAATTCCCTGTATCTTTCTGTTATGAACTTTCTTTTCCCAATTGCCTCATCTAAATATTTCAATTGCAGTATTCCCAGGGCAGACTGAAATTCATTCATTTTTGCATTTATCCCAGGAGTAAGAACAGTGGTTTCATTTATGATGCCAAAATTTTTTAACTGATCAATATGTTGTTTGGTTATTTCATCATGGCAAATTATCGCTCCTCCTTCAAATGTGTTAAAAACCTTGGTCGCATGAAAACTAAGTATCGCCAGATCACCATAAGTAGCCAATGATGTTCCTTTTATCTTCACGCCAAAGGAATGAGCAGCATCATAAATCAGTTTTAGTCCGTAACGGTCTGCTATTTTCTGAAGTTTAATCACATTACAGGGATTTCCATAAACATGTACAGGAAGAATAGCAGTGGTTTTTGGAGTTATTGCAGCTTCAACTTTATCCGGATCGAGGTTAAAAGTTACAGGGTCAATATCTGCGAACACCGGCTTTATATTGTTCCACCAAAGAGCGTGGGTTGTTGCTACAAAGCTGTAAGGTGTTGTAATAACTTCACCAGAAATTTTCATTGCCTGAATTGCGGTTATTAATGCCAGTGTTCCATTGGAGAAAAGTGAAATATGTTTCACCCCCATGTACTCACAAAGCATTTGTTCCAATTCCATGTGAAACGGTCCGTTATTAGTCAGCCATTTACTTTTCCATATTTTTTTAAGATATTCGTTAAATTCTTCTAATGGAGGAAGAAATGGCTGTGTTACGAAAATTTTATTTCCCATTAAAACTTGCTATAAACCTCTAATAATTTATTTTTAAAAGCGTCTTTGCCAAATTTACCAATAACAGAATTTCTGATTTCGTCAGGTTTAAATTGAACTTCTTTATTCTTAATCTGTAAAATAGCTTTAGCCAGTGCTTTATAATCCTGTATTGGTATTTTAATACCGTTTTTTTCGCTTATCATATCATCTATACCACCATTTGCAGTAGCTATTACAGGAACTCCACACATCATTGCTTCACACTGAGCTACTCCAAAAGTTTCAGCAATACTTGTTGAAACAAATACATCGCTTTTATTATAATATCCTGGCATTTCTTCCCTGTTCACGTAATTTAAAAATTCTAAATATTCTAAAATTCCAAAACTTTCTGCCTGTTTAAATAAAGGATTATTTTTGTCTGTCAAATACAAATTATCAAAATCCCCTCCTATGATAAGTACTTTAAAATCAGTTATTCCTTGTAATTTTAACACCTTAATCGCGTTAAAGAGAGTTTCGTTGTCTTTAATGTATGAAGGATAAGTCACTACCAAGATATTAAAGACATCTTTTTCCCCTTTATTTATAAAAAATACACTCTCATCAATACAATTTCCAACTACAAGAGGGGTACAATTTATCCCATTCATTAATATTTGTCGTTTTTGATGCTCGCTTACAGCTAGGACCTTTTTTGCATTAACAAACGAACTAAAAATTAATTTGATCTTAAAATCTGAAAATTTTTGTAAAAGGAATACCTGATGCTCAGTAATAATATAGGGAACTTCAAATTTATGAGATAAATAGTTTGCTAATATTCCGCCATCTTCAACAGATTGCGCATGTATTAAGTTTGGTTTCCAATTTAACTTATCAATTTCTTTCGTTAAAGAAAGATAAGAATATTTACACATTATTTTATAATTTATTTTTTCTATAAATTTTGAAACCGGTTCTATTATTGATAAAAAACTAGGGTATTTTATTTGCAAATAAAAAACACCTAAACCATCTGGTGGAACTTGAATGTCAAAATATTTAAATTCCCTTCTAAAATAGTAATATAAAAATTTAAAAACTCCCACCTTCAAAGGGGCAATTGTTAGGGTAAAAAAATCAAAATGATTCTTAAATAAAAGTGCCTGCTCCCTGAAAAAACTTCCTTTCATTTTATTTTCCGGCGTAGGATACCATGATGGGATATATAGAATTCTTTTCATTTCGTTCTAGGACTTTTGAGTAGAATCAATCTTGAAAGAAATACTATATATACCTTAAATATAATGTTTGCATTATTAGTTAAATGATCCAATAGAAATTGATAAAGATCAATATTTCTTTTAAAATAATAACCTAAAATTAAGCATAAATGAAATGGATAAAATTTAGGTATATTTTCAATAATTGTTTTCTCCAAAAAAAATATTTCTTCTAAACAAATACCAATCATCTTTTTGGTCCCCTGATTCTCGTGTAATCTAGATTTTATGAGAACTTTAGGAGTATGTACCATTAAGAATCTATTTTTAAAAATCTCTACCCATGCGTGATAATCCTGAGTCGTTTTAAAACTTTCCGGAAAATTGGATATTTTTTGCAGAATGTTTTTATGAATTAATGTAGTACATCCATTGATTTGATTGAATAATATTGCTAAGCCTGAATTCCTAGAATAAATTTCTTTTACCTGATAGAAACTTAAATGATTGGAATCTTTATCAATAAACTCAAAATCACTAAATAGAAATATCTCTTTTATTTTCCTTGTATCTAAGAAATTAATTTGGGTTTCAATTTTTTCAGGATAATAAATATCATCATGACTCAGCCATGAAAAATATTCTCCTTGCATTTTTTCAATGCCAAAATTCAAAGCTGATGCAACGCCGCCATTAGTTTTTTTATAATATTTTATTTTATCTCCATAAGTCATGGCAATTTTTTCGGTTTCGCCATTATCAGTTGAGCCATCATTAATTACCAGAACCTCAATATTTTTATATGTTTGAGTTATGGCACTCTCAATAGCTTCTTTTAAATAATCAGAACCATTATATACTGGTATAATAATTGATACTTTTGGATTAAATGCCATTTTGATTTTGTTTTCTTAATCCAACTTTTTTAAATACTCGAAATGATACTATTCATCTTCAGAATTCCCAGCAAGTTATTTGATTTCGACCATTATACCTTTGGCCCATTTTATATATTCATATATGCCTCGTTCTAATTCAACAGTTGGTGTATAATCGATTTTTTGATGTGCTAATGAAAGATCTGCTAAACTGTGCCGGACATCACCAGGTCTTTCTGGGCAAAATTCGGTCCTGGCTGTATTATTCCCTTTAGTTATTATCTTAACCAGATTGTTAATGGTAATACTCTTGCCACTGGCTATATTAAAGGCTCCACTTACACCAACTGTATCTGCAGCTTTAATATTGGCTTGAACTACATCATCTACATGGACAAAATCTCGCGTTTGTTCTCCATCACCATAGATTTGGAGAGATTCATTACGAAGCATACGAAATACAAAAATCGGAATAACATTCCCATAAGTATCAAAACGCTGATTCGGCCCGTATACGTTAAAATATCTAAGACATACCGTTTCAATAGCATACAGTTTTGCATAAACTAAACATAGTTTCTCCTGACACAATTTTGTACAACCATAAGGGGAATCTGGTTCAAACGGGTGGTCTTCTTTTATTGGCATAGTCAGTACCTCCCCAAAAATACCTGCTGAAGATGAAGTTACAATTTTCTGTACCCCTTCTTTTCGAGCCGCTTCCAACATCTGTAAAGTACCTAACACATTAATCTCAGCATCGATTAATGGATGATCAATAGACCGTTTGTTCCCAACCGAAGCTGCCAGATGGAATACGACTTCTACACCATGCATAGCCTCCTCTACTGAACTTATATCTCTAATATCGCCTTCTATAATATGTATAGAAGAAAATGGCTCAAGATTACTACGATACCCTGATATAAAATTATCTAAGACTGTTACTGAATTTCCGTCCTCAATTAAACGCTTAACAAGATTTGACCCAATAAATCCTGCCCCCCCTGTAACTAATACTTTTTTGTTTTTCATTTATTCCGCCTGGTTTGAGTATGAATATATGGTAGCATTTTCTCCATAGAATTTTTTAAAAATTCTGCATATAAAACATGACCAAGCATTCCGGAGATTCCAAGAATTAATATTTTATAATACATTTTATTGCGTTTCAAAAAGAATGAGTTAAAAAAATAAACGCTGTTATTTATTTTATTGAAATTTTATTATACAAATCTTTAATATTCTTATAATGAGTATCATAGTTATAGTTTTTTTGAGCTATATCAAATGCTTTTCTTCCAATATTGTTTCTATATGATTCATTTTCCATCAAAAAAATCATTTTCTCATAAATAGCATCGCTTGACATATCAATTGCTATTCCTCCCTCCGGTGCTTCTATAGTTTCAGTCAACGCAGTACCTTTAAAAACTACAACTGTTTTAGCGCAAGACATTGCTTCCACAGCCATCAGACCAAATGCTTCTGCTATAGAAGGCATTAAGAAAACGTCGGTTGCATTATAAATTAAATTCATCATTTTTTGGTCATTAACCCAACCAAATTCTTTAATATTAAAATGTTCTTTTAAGTCGTCTAACAACCCTGTTTGTTCAACTGTCAGAATATTGATTTTATGTTTATTATTTTTAGAATATCTAATTAAAAATTCTCGTACATAACTAAACCCTTTAAATTCACTATTTGTAGCTCTGAATAATATTGTAAAATCTTCATTTATTCCTAATTTTAATTTTGCCACAGTTGCTTCGATAGGGTAGAATGTATTAAAATCTATTCCAAAAGGGATATAATGTATAATTTTTTTTTTAAATAAAGGTGATGCCTTTACATTTTCTAACATCCATTTTGAAGCAACAATTATTTCGAATTTTGATAATTTATAGATTATTCTTTTAAATTTCCAAATCCTTTTTGTATTATCCTTTTTCATAGGAAATAAAATATTCAACTTTGGGCAATTTTCACATATTTTTGTCCATTTTTTACAATCTCCCGGATGAATACAATGGCCTGTTAATGCCCATGGATCATGTAATGTCCACAGAGTCGGTTTTAACCATGTCAGAAGAGGAAAGGCAAGCAAACTAAAAAAGTAATTATGGATTAGATGATAATGAACAACATTTGCATTTCTAAAAATTCTTAAAAATGGCAAAACAAACGCAAATGGATAAAAAACTGAATGAACGGAATATTTATATTCTAATTTCTGGACTTTTCTTTGAATTTGTGTTCTATATTTATTTTTAAATAAAATCTCAGTATTAGTATCATTGCCTTCTTTAGTCCAAACCAGATACTTTGAATTATATCCTTCCTTTATAAAATTCAAATGATTTATAAATCCATTAAACCTGCTTCCTGAAAGCTCGTAACTACTGATATTTAAAATATTCATTTAATATCATTGATTTTCTGATAATAATTTTTTCTTATTGTTGGTTTAACCGTTTTTTATTTCCTTAAACAAGACCAGTTTGCTCAAACTCAAATCTAAAGCTTAGGTAAATTACTAATTTCCCAAATGAGTAAACTTTTGTCGGAGTAATTTCCGTTGTCCTCAGTGCAGTTTTCATTTAATATTTGAATGGGTTGGGGGAAATTAAAAGGCTCTATTTCTAAATTCAAAGGTCTCCAAATGCCATCAAGTTCTTTATTCAGATTTAAATTTATAAAAGATGTGGTGAGCAAGTATTGAATTTTATTTTTCTTTAAATTATCAATACATGAAAAAATATCTGCATAACTTAAATGCACCCAACAATCTCTAATTAGAATTAATTCCGCTTTTGGCAACTTGTCAGAAATGATATTTTTGCAAAGAAATTTCTTTTGAGTGTTTTTGTATTTCTTATTATTATTCTTAATAATTTTTTTGACTATATCTATTCCGATATATTTTATTCCATCTAGTTCAATATGTTGCATCCAATAAAAATCGCCGCATGGAGCATCAATAAATGTATTTACATTATGTTTTTTTAATAATTTGGGTATTTCTATTCTGATTGTCTGTGTTTGAGTTAAGTCAGAACCCGAACCTGAAACAGAAGCCGTTCCATTAAAAGAATTATTATAAAAAATATTTGTAAACTTTTTTTTTATTCTATCTTTTCGAAAGAAGAATCTGATGTTCATATTATCTGCAGTTGAAAATATATAAAACCATTTTACTATGGTTATTGAATTTTACTTAAACTATTCATATTAATATTTGAAATGAATTCTAATTTATTGGAACGATTATAATCAGACAAATATTTGGGAATTTCATTAAATAAGCTGGTTAAATCGGTATAAATTATATTATCGTATAATTCGTAATTATAATTCGGATAAAATTCTATTCTGGGGATTGGATGAAAAAGACCTAATTTCTTTGAAATTCTAAAAAAAATATTCTTTTGAATTTCAGTAATTACTGGTTTTCCCCCTAATAAATAAATGTAATTATAATAAGCTGAAACTCTTTCTATTTCTTTCTTTTGAATATATTCGTAATTCTTTGAAATACTCATTTCATTAAATATGGCGCATACCATTATATGAGAGCAAAACGCTATATTGGCCCTTTTTGATGTAACTCTGACAGAGTATTCAAAATCAATGTGCTTAAAAGATGTATCGAAAAGACCTAAAAAGGGTAATGATTTTTTTCTAATCATTATAGACAAGCCGCAGAAGAAACAATTTTCAACTTTTTTACCTACCCATTCTTTAAACCAAATTTCATAAGATTTAATCAATAATAATTTGTTGCTTGCAATTGAATGGTTCAAACAACAAATATTAGCAAATGTTAAATCAATTGATAAATTCGAAATCATGTATTCTTTACATTTAGCTATTACTTGAAAATCATAAACATCATCATCACTTAAAAATTTTATTAATTCGCCCTTAGCCATCAAAAATCCTTTATTATACCCATGAGCTTCTCCTTTATCTGGTTCTGAAATAAACTGGTGTATTTTACCTAGCTTATAAAGTTCAGTTAAATACTCTACGGTTCCATCGGTACTTGCTCCATCAGTAATAACTATCTCTTCATCAGGTTGAACATTTTCAAGCAATCGCTTCATTACTTCTTTTAAATAAGGAAGCTTATTACGGGTTGTAAGAACGTAACTCAATGTAATTTCTCTATTCATAATTTAATATGGGAAAACTGAATGGTATTATTCAATTGTTGTTCTTAAAAAAACTCATTTTCTATTGATTCAAATTCACTTTACAACTGTCAGATTCAACAAATGGTTAGAATGTTTCCAGTAAAACCAGGACCTCCGGGAATGATTATTTTTATAATATACGGTTTAATACATTTGTAATTTTTCCAATTATAAATTCCATATCCTGAGGACTGTACCTTTGATCGATTGGAATACACAATATTTCATTTGAGAGTTCAACGGTTTCCTTATAAATCAAATTAGAATCTCCAACGATATAGGGCCAAAGAATAGGGCAATATATATTTTCACTAACTAATGATTTTCTTACCAAATTTCGATTTGTCTTTATTCGTATGAGAAAATATTGTGGTGAAATATTATCTGGTAATGAATCAATTATAATACTCCCACAATTATGATTCTCAAAATATAACTTAAAAAAAGTTGCCAATTGATTGAAATTAGTTCTTCGTCTATTAATTATATCTGAAAAATCAAGATTATTGAGTATTTGCATTGAGATTAGAGCCATTTTTGCAATCTCAATATGCTTATCTAATGACAATTCTTCATTCCTGAAGATATCTAAATAAACAGTTTCAACCGTATTTTCCTGAGAAGACTGTTTTACGTAATAGTTCCTTAATAGTTTTGCCAGAAGGCGGTTTTCTGTAAAATTATTGTCCTCTGCAATATCACGCCTTAAAGTATAGGTAGAGTTATTTTTCAACAAAGCCCCGCTCGGTACTGGTAAATACTTGCGTAAGCTGGTAAATACAAAGTGTCCTATAGTTCCAACTTGTGGGTGCTTTGTTTCTATAAGAGAACCTTGAGAGCAATCTTCTATGATAATATACTTTCTCTTTAATTGCTTCAGAAAAAATTGCACATCTTCTTTCTGCGGAAAACCAAAATAATTAATAATATATATGCCATCTATTTTTTCTTTTGCCAAAATTTGCTTTATATGAGGAATATTTATTGACAGATCATCATTGACGGCATAATAATAACAATCAACTCCACATTCGTTAAATGGCTGTATCACTGCGGCACACAAAAAGGCAGGCAATAAAAAACTCTTCTTATTTATAGTTTGTAAGATATGCTTAACCGAACTCCTTCCACAATAATAAGTATGAAATTGATCAAAATTATACTTATTAAATTCTGTGTATGTTAATTGCCTGGCGTTTAGCTCCAGCTCACCACCTATATTCATTTATTCCAGTCTTATTGTTCTTGATAAATTCTTAATATTTCCTTTAATAATACTAAATGGTATTACGTCTTTTGTAATTATTGCCCCGGCACCAATTATTGAATGATGACCTATTGTTACACCAGGCATGACAATTACATTTGAACCAATCCAGGAATGATCTTCAATTACAATTGGCGCTGTTACTATCAGACGCTCAGCAATTTCCTTTACATTAGATAATTCGGACATGTTTGGTCCTGATTCAGGAATCAGAGAGATATTTGCTGCTAAAGCACAATTTGCGCCTATCGTAACTAAAGGTTTAAAAGAATCATATATATATAATCCCATATTAATTACAGTTTTTGCGCCAACACTAACATTACTCAATCGATAAAGATTTTCTCTGGTTCTATTATCAGGATGATGAATAGCTAACCACCTTATGTTCTTAATATTCATTGCAATTACAATCTTCTTTAGATCTTCGAAAGATAAGTTTTGCCAATCAAATAAAATTTTTATTGCTTCTTGCGATTCAATCATTTCAAATTTGCAATTAAAGTCTATATTTTAAAAAGTAATTCATACTTTCCAATTTAGTGTTATGACTTATTGCCTGATAACACATTTTTTTGTACACCAGCTCGTCATGAATTAATTTTCCCATGTAAAAACCTGTTGAAAATTGGGTAAATTTTTTCTTATACATAAATAATGGATCATCCTCAGCAGCTGAGTTTCCGCCACCAAGTATAAGATATGGAATTTCTTTCTTCGCAGAACTAAGGCAAGCATTTAATAATAAGAAATCATTTGCTCCGGTAACCTGAGGATAAGTGTTTGCAGCTAAAAAGTAGTATGAGGCAAGAAGGTGATCAATTATTATTGCAGACGATAGCACATCTTTACCTGATTTTGCTTCAAGAATATTAAAGTATGGAGAAATTTTTATTCTATCAAAAAGCGATTCCTTAAAAAACCATTCTTTTTTAGCATTATGCTTGTTAATTGAATTAAAATATAATTTTTTAAAAACTTCAATGTCCCCGGAAGGATTAAAAATCATACTCTTTTCCGCAATTTTTATATCTCTCTTCCTTGATTTGCTAAATTCCCTTAATTGCAATTCCTTATCTTTTCTGCAAAATGTAATGACTATTTCTTTGGAAAGAAATACTTTGATCATGCTGTTGTTGAAAAGGACATGATTATTTAAAAGCGGATTAAATCTAATAATTTCTGCAATAATTTTAACTTCTGTACAAATTTCAGAATATTTTAGAAGGGCAGTACAAATAAATCCACTATTTTCATTATTAACAACAGGTCCTGCATAGCCTAAAAAAGGTTCAATATCAAAATAATCAGAATTGGGGATTTTGTTTTTAGAGAAAACATGGAAAAATGCTTTCTCCTCATCAGTAATTAATACAGAGTACCAATTATCACCAAAGATAACCGATAATACATCTTGATTATGAAAGGCATCCAATTTGTCAAAGTTAAAATATTCATATGCTTTTAAAGAATGTTTGGCTCTTTCAAAGTATATATTCATCTCCAAATTTCTATTAACTATAAGCGAAGTGCTTTTTGAAATTTAAAAATCTCATTTCTATTAAATGCCACGATAAAACTGATATTCAAAGAGCATCTAAGGTGCGATCTACTAAAGGACTTATTGTCCATATATTTGGCCGGATCGCAGCAGCATCTATTTTTCTTATTTTTAACTCTTCATTCTCATTATTTAAAAAATAAACCTGTGTTCCAGGGAATTATTAAAATCATGCATAAGAACTTCGCAATCTGAAAACAACTCACCAATTGTATTATATTTTGGTTTTAAAAGTTCACTTCCGAAATATTGATCTGTTTCTTTTTTAGTACTAGCTTTATTCCCACTCTTAAAGTTTTGTTTTACTTTATTTTTAATTTTACTTAATATTGTTTCCAATAATGTCGTTGTTGAGTAACTATTGACAGGAACTATTTTGCTATTATAATAATAATCAACTCTATTGCATTCATTTGAAACCAAATCTGATTTGGCTGAAACAGATTTACTTTCGTTATTGCGGATAGCAACTACATGTAATGCTGTATAATACGCAATTTTTGCTTTTAAAAAAGTTAAGCGTGTACAATATTCAAGATCATTGTGGGTGTATGATATATCAAGTAATCCGAATTTAGAAAGTCTGATTTTCTAATCATTAAGGCTAAGCCTCCAAAATAGCAAGTGTTTGTTTTCGCATTTATCCATTCCATAAAGCTTTTTTCATACTCGTATGCAATAATAAACTGACTTAGCTCAAAATTATCAAATCTTAAAGAAGCGATTCCCCCCGTAAAATAATCGAATGAACTGTTTGTTTGCATGAAACGCCTACATTCCTGAATTGCTGAATAACAAAATACATCATCATCACTTAATAATTTTATTAATTCGCCCTTAGCCATCAATAATCCTTTATTAAACCCATGAGCTTCTCCACAATCGGGTTCAGAAATAAACTGATGAATCTTTCCCTGTTTATAAAGTTCTGTCAAAAATTTAACGGTTCCATCAGTGCTTGCTCCATCAGTAATAACTATCTCTTCGTCGGGTTGAACATTTTCAAGCAACCGCTTTATTGCTTCTCTTAAATAAGGGAGCTTATTACGAGTTGTAAGAACGTAGCTTAATGTAATTTCTTTATTCATATTAAATATGGAAAAATTGATCTATAAAATTTAATTGTTGTTTATATCAAAATTCAATTTTCCATGATCTTAGGTTAGATTCTTTTACACCTATTTGTTTCAATAGCTTGGTAGATCTTTCTTAAAAAACATGACCTCTTAAAATTGATATTTTATTGTTTGACCTTTTTTGCAATGTTTTGCTTTATTGAACTATAATTTAGCATTTCGATTATTTCTTCATCTTCGAAAACTATTCTAAACTCTTCTTCCAGAGCCACTACCAATTGCATATGTTTCAATGAGTCCCACGACATAATATTATCTGGAGAAGACTCATCGTTGATTTTTTCAAAGGGAATATCAAATACGGCAGACATTACATTTTTAATTCTATTTTCCATAATTGATAGTTATATATTCTATTCTTTTGGGTTTATAATCTTTAATCCAAAGGTTGTATTCTTTTATATTGCTATCTGATTTGATCAAACTAAATGAGCAGCTGTCGTAAAAATTATTAACCTGTTCGTTTTTAGGTGTTCTAATGTAATTCGCCTTAAGATATGAAGTTTTATTTTTTTTTAAAATATCTATTATAAAGTCGAGAAAAGCATATTCAATATTACGTCCAATTATTCTGCAACTCATTAGAAACGTATCAATTAATGCAGTTCTTTGAATTTTATCAAATCGAATAATGCAAAGTCCGGTAATTCCACTATCTCCAAATTTATCATTAGTATTGAAAGCGAGAACTTTACTGTCGGAAGATGAAATGAAATTCATTATGTCCACTTCAGAATATCTTTTTGTTGTTAAATTAAATTGGTTTGTTTTTTGCGTCAATTGAGATAATCTAGAAACTATTGACTGATCATCCTCATAAACTGTAATTTCTAATCCCAAACTGGTCAGATAATCTTCTACATTCGTATATTTTTTTAATAAACTTTCTCTCTTTTCCTGTTGCTTATACATTTCAGCTCGCTGCAAGTCTTCTTTAGTATTTGAAAGATTATAAAATAATCCTAAATTTTCTCGTAATAATTCAGGGTAATAATATAATCTTTCTGGCACTTGTAAAACTGTAACTTCAGGCAAATGCTCTTTTATTAAATTTATCTCAAAAGCAGAATCGTCAATAAATACAATGCTATCCAGACCAACATTTAGTTCAAGTGCAATCTGGAGTAAATTACTAACCTTATCATCCCAATTGCATTTAATAATGGCAATCTGTTCCATCCTTAGTTTCATATCCGGATGATGCTTTATCACCTCCTCTATATCCTGATAATTATTTTTTGTGCACAATCCTAATAAAACTCCTGATTTGTTTAAGGATAATGCTATGCCTTGAATCTCTGCGAAGATTGCTCCTGATTTGGTTCTTTCAGACATTTCAATATTTTGGTATCCATCTTCACCAATAATTCCCTTCCATAAAGTATTATCACAATCAAAAACCAGTACTTTCTTTGCCTTACCATTAATTGCTAAAATGGATGGTATTATATGGTCAACATATGATTTATAAAAATCAATGGTATATAAGGCTTTAGATGAATAATAAAATCTGAAGTCTATACTTCTATATATGCCAATTGATGCAAATATTCCTTCTAAATCGATGATCTTTACATTGGGTGGTGCTTTTTCAAGTAAATGTTGATTTAATTTTTTTGAGAATTGTTCTAATTTATTTATGTTTGGACTAAACCGTGAAAATGGAAATGATGTAAATTTATTAAATATAACAAGCGAAGTTTTATTCAACTTTGATAGAACATAATCAATTTCTGATTTTGTCTTATCAAGTAGTATATTTATTTGTTCATCATTAAACAATTCAATTTTATAATGTATCCTCTCTGTCAAATTGCATAATTCCCAAAAAATTATAGTAGCATCATAATCACAATATTTCTGGCTGTCTTGAATGATATTATCATAATCGCCTACTATCGCAGTTGCATTTATGTTCATTATTCTACAAGCATACTCAACAAAGTCTATTATTGGATGAACAACTATATTTGAGAGGATTGCAATGTTATAAGGTGGCGTATTAACTCTTTTTGCAAGTTGTCTATTTGTTGTTATCAATTCACTATATTTCATTGAAATCACAATAAATTAGATTTTAAAATATAGTATGTGTTTTTTGCTTCTATGTTTTGTGATTGAAAATGATGAGGTATCTCGACTTTTTTTTCAATTATTAAGTCAATCTCATTCAGTTCATTTTCGAAGCGCGAGTCGTGTGTAAAATTATATAAATGATCGAATTGTGGGATATTCCTGGCTGTCGTTGTGACTAGTTTTCCATCTTTTTCTAGAGCTCTTTTACAATCCCTCAATAATTTAAATGGTGTTTTTAGATGTTCCAAAATTTCAATCAAAAAAATAAAACTATATTTCTTATCATGAGTAAAATCAAACTCCTTTTGATAAAAATTTACAAGAGGAAATTTTCTTTTTAACCAAGGATTAATATCAATATCAAAGGCATCTATAAATACTTCTTGGCTCTGAGAATAATTTTTAATTATTTCCAACTCAATTCCCGAACCTACTCCTACTATCAATATATTATCATGTATAGTTGAACAAAATTCTACAATTTGGTTTAATAAGATATGGCGATGGATTGAAGTTACTGCGGACAAGATTAATGCAATATCATATTCTGTTCTTTCAATTTCAATTTGATAGCTAAATTCTGCTGGATATTTTTTTGTTCGAACAAACAAATCAATATGTTTTGAGTAAAGTGAAATAAAATCTAGATATTTTTTTATAATTGTTGGAATAGTTAAATTATTTTCTTTTGCATATGAATCTAAATAATCATCTATTAATGTTATCAGGTTCATATTACAATGCACTGAATCTAATAGTTTCTTATTCTCTATACGCAAAAATCTGTCAAATTTGAATAATTCGGAAAGCATTACTAAATGATTTAGAGATGTTTAAGTAGCGCTGCTTTCTCCAGAATTTTCTTTACGCCTATTCGCCTCACACTCTCCCCTGTTTTGTCATTTACAAGTATGTGCCAGGCTCTGAAAGGTATATTTTTTGTGAGTTTGGTTAAAGCTCCTGCTGCAAATCCTTGTGGAAATCTACATCCTGGCATAACCACACTATTTGATCCAATCCAAACAAAAGAATCAAAAAATATCTCAGCAATAATAGTACCATATGCAAATTCTTTTGGAATTGTAGCACTATCAAATGAACAATTTATATAATCAGCAGTTGAAGCAAAAACGCGAACCCCAGTGGCAATTGCAGAAAAATCTTTCATAATTATTTTTGATTGACTTGCTTGAAGAGTACAATTAGCGGCAATATGAACATATTTCCCAATTTCAACTTCACCAGATATATATGTAAAATCATCAATAATTGAATTGTCATCAATGCTTACTAATTCAGGTTTCCTTATGCGAACTGTTTTACCTAAAAGGACATTCGAACCACAATATTTTAAATTTTCCTTTTTGAAAAACAAATTATCCATACCTATTCAATTATTATGTTAATAGAGAAATAAATTATCAGAATAAAATTAAATTTCTCAATAATCACCTGAATTTTAATAAAAGCGTTTCTCAATTTCAATTATCATTTCATCAAGAATAAGTTCAAAAGAATATTCAGGTGCCCAATTTAAGATTCTGTTTATTTTAGAAGGATTTCCTCGTAAATGATTGAGTTCATAGGGCCTGATATACTTCGAATCGGTAATTACATAATTATGATAATCTCCTAAACCAACATTTTCAAAAACATATTTACATAAATCTCTTATACTGTGTTCTTTACCCGTTGCAACTACATAATCATCGGGTTCATTATGTTGTAACATAAGCCACATTGAATACACATAATCTTTTGCATGTCCCCAATCTCTGGTGCTTTCAAGATTACCTAACTTTAGGTTTTCAAGGTTACCATGTTTAATATCTAAGGCTCCCTTCACTACCTTTGCCGTAACAAAGTTCAATCCACGTCTGGGCGATTCGTGGTTGAAAAGAATGCCATTTACAGCAAACAATTTTTTTGAGACTCTGTATGTTCTGGTTAAATGATATGCATATAATTTGGCCACAGCATAAGGTGAAACCGGCAGCATTTTTGAATTTTCATCGATAGGATAATCGGGTGTATTTCCGAACATTTCAGATGAAGAGGCATTATAAAACTTTGCCTTAGGAGCAAACATGGCCGTTGCTTCCAGCATATTTAACGTTCCGAGTGCATCAACATTGGTGGTATTTATCGGTTCAATAAATGAAACCTGAACATGACTTTGTGCAGCTAAATGATATATCTCATCGGGTTTAATAAGATGCATTAACCTGTAAATGCTTGCCAGGTCAGTAACATCGCCATATTCGAGGTTTAGTCTTTTACCAATGTGATCGATACGAATTGTTTGTGTTTCCGGTGACGAACGACGAGGTATCATTCCAATTACTTCGTAGTCTTTTTCTAAAAGAAGTTCAGCAAGGTAAGAGCCATCTTGTCCGGCAATCCCAGTTATTAATGCCTTTTTCTTTGTCATTAAGATATTCTATAATGATTTGTAATAATCAATTGTGTTTCTGATTCCCTCATTAAATTCAGTAAACTTGAAATCCGGGAAGATTTTTCTAAACCTTCTATCGTCCATTACTTTTTTCGGTGCACCATCCGGTTTGGAAGTATCCCATATGATTTCACCGTTATAATTAAAAGTGGATTTTATGACGTTTACCAATTCTTTCACACTTAACCCGAAATTTTGAGCTATGTTTACTGGTTCTGATAAACCAAGTGTGTTTGGATTTTTAAGCACTTTAAGCACAATTTGTCCGAAATCTTTGGCATAAAGCCATTCACGAATTGCTACTCCTGTTCCCCAGATTTCTATTTTTTGCTGATTTGTTTGTTGCGCTTTTACAAACTTTGAAATGAGTGCATTTAACGCATGGGCTTTATTTGGATCGGTTGAATCATAAGGACCGTACATATTGGGGACCATGAGATAAATACTCTTTATGCCATATTGCATCTGAAAGCTTTCACCTACAGACCACATCAGGCGCCTGGTAGCACCGTATGATAATACCGAACGGTGAAGGTGTCCATCCCACCAGTTATCTTCAACGAATGTGTCAGCCTTTGCCGGATAGGCACAATTAGCAATAGGGTTAATAATAATTGCCTCAGGACAGCTTTTTGCCACAGCTTCATACATTCCCAGTATCATACGGGCATTATCAGAAATAACAATTGCAGCTTTTTCAGTTACATAGTTAAGACTACCAACATGTGCCGCACAATTAATGATAAATGCAGGTTTATGCTTCGAAAGAAAAGCAGAAGTTTGCTCTGAATCTCTCAGGTCAATTCCTGTTGTGCGGGATGCAGGTACAAATGAAAGTTTATTTTCAGAAAGGACCTCTGCAGCATTTTTACCCACAAAGCCATTGGCTCCAAACAAAATGATTTTACCAACCATGTTTAATAGTTTCAATTACATAATTTATATCTTCTTCTTTCAGACCAGAATGAACAGGAAGAGACACTTGTAAATCATTAAATTTATTTTGATTTAATAATTCTTTTCTGATGCCTCCAAAAACAGTATTTGAATCAATTCTCAAATGAACAACAGATGCCGGTATATTCTTTTCTTTCAATTTTGTAATAAAATTTATCCTGTTATCAACCAGAAGCGTAAATAACCACCAGGCTGATTTTCTGTCATTTTGATAATTTAATAATTGTATTCCTTTTATATATTTTAGTTCTTTTCTATAAATATCAGAAATTTGAAGTCTCCTCTCTAAAATCTTGTTAATATCTGCCAAATTTGCAATACCTAAGGCAGCAGAAAAATTATTCATGTGATATTTATATCCGATTTCAGATACATCGTATTCGCGCTCTCCCAAAATTGAAGGTTTGCTATTTAACCTGTCAATTCCGAACCATCGTAACCGCTTTGCCCGTAGATAGTCTTCTTCATTTTTACAACAGATAGCGCCACCATCAGCTGTTGTTAAATGCTTTATAGCCTGGAAAGAAAAACAAGTAAAATCGGATATACTTCCAATAGGTTTATTTTTATAAACTGCACCTATAGCATGAGCAGCATCTTCAATTACTTTTAGATTGTTTTCCCCGGCTATTTTATTAATCTCATCCATATCGCAGGGATAGCCACCCCAATGAACAGCAATTATAGCTTTAGTTTTTGAAGTTATTTTCTCTTTAATCGAGTTTGGATCAATATTTCCGGTATTAAACTGAATATCAGCAAAAACAGGTTTCGCTTTTTGCATTAGTATTACAAGACCTGTGGCAATAAACGTTTGAGCAGGTAAAATTACTTCATCACCTTCTTTTACCCCTGCAAGAATCAGAGCTAAATGAAGTGCAGATGTACCGCTATTTAAAGCTACAGGATTTATTAGCCCGAGTTTATTATACAATTCACCTTCAAAATCTTTTACAACATCGCCTTCGCTAAGGAAAGTTGAATCTAAAACATCTTTTACTTTGTTAAAAGCTACCAGATTTATATGGGTGTAAAAAAAAGAGATGCTCATACCTATTTGTTAATTACGTTCCATTCGTGATCAAATTGAAAACGAGTGTGGATTTTATTTGAGCTAAAAATCTTTATTTTACCTGTACTTTCATAGTCATTATAATAACAATCCTGCAAATTTTCATCCCAGAGACCAATGCTTACGATATAGTCACCCGGTGACAGGTATGGCTTTTTAATTCGGATACGACAAATAGTGTCAGAATTAATTTTTTCTACTTTATAATTATCATAGGTTTTCGCAGTACTATAACCGCTATGAGTAAACCCATCATTTGCCATTCCAAAATAAACAGAAACATTTTTAATTTCATTTTGCATTTCATATCTCCATTCTGCAATAATATCATCACCCGATTGAAATGTTCGGGTCTCTTCACCCTTTTCATTATAAAATTTCAAATACTGGTATGAAATATTGTATGTGCTAATAAAATTATTTTTCCCAATTTCATTCGTTTCAAAGACATTTACAGCACATTTATTATAGTAAAAGCCAACTACATCTTCAACCTTACCATAAGCAAGTATTTTGCCCTTATCCATAAAAGCAGCATCTTTACAAATCATTTGAACAATTGGCATTGAATGAGATACAAAAACTACAGAAGTACCATTTTTGAGGAATTTCGCAATTTTCGAAAAACATTTTTGTTGAAACCTGCCATCTCCAACTGCTAAGATTTCATCTAAAAGCAAAATGTCTGGGTCACAATGTATTGCAATAGCAAAACCTAACCTGACTGTCATACCGCTGGAGTATGTTGCAACAGGTGAATCAATAAAATCCCCAATTTCGGCAAAATCAACTATTTCATCAAATTTTCGTTTTAATTCGGGTTTAGTCATGCCAAGAATTGTTCCATTCAGAAAAATATTTTCACGACCTGTCATGTGAGGATGAAAGCCTGCACCAACTGCAATTAATGCACCAATACGTCCCCTAATTGTAATTTTCCCTTTATCGGGTGGAAAAAGTCCGTTTAATAAACGCAATAATGTTGTTTTGCCACTACCATTCTGACCTATCAAACCAAGAGTTTCACCACGCTTTAATTCAAAGTTAATATCCTGTAATGCCCAAAATTCCTTTTTCCGCAGATCAACATTTTCAATAGGCAACCCAAATATGCTTTTTGTAGCATCAATAGTGCCATAAAACATGCTCCGTTTAAGGGATTGGCAGAATTTTTTGTGAAGGCCTTCGACTTTTATTACTGTGTCGCTCATGTAGTGGGTAATGGTTGATGTGTTTATTTGTTGAGGCGTTGAGGGTTTAATGATCAAAGACAAAAGACAAAAGTCACAAGACAAAAGTAAAAAGAGGTTGATTATCTGGTTTTTTGGACTATAGAGCCAAGGATGTTTTTGAGTTCTCCTGATTCTTTTATAAGGTAGTCGAGTTCTGGCCCATTAACTTCTTTAACAGTTCTTATAATTATTCTGAGCCAATAATTTGATTCTCTCATTTCACGAAGGGAAATCCTGACTTTGTTAGAAAAGTCTGCCTTGGATGAACCGCTTTGAGACTCTTCACCCTGTCAAATCTTTGCATCAAATCTGATGTAAAACCAACATAGAATTTGAAATCAGTTAAACTCCTTAAAACATATATAAAATAAAAATCTTTTAACAATTTGATGCAATTTGACAGGGCGAGTAATTAGCTCCTGACGAACAAGCACTTTTTGATAATTGCGTACGAATAGTTTTATTTTCTGGGGAATAAGGTAGTGTTTTTAAAAATTCAATTACTCTTACTGCAAACTCAAAGAGTCTCTCGCACAAATCATTTTTCTTTTCTTCCACTTTTATCTTGTGACTTTTGTCTTTTATCTTTAGATCTTACCTTTCGCGTTTATTGTTTAGCATTTAAATCATCTTTTCAATTACCCGTTGTTCGGTAATGTAAAAAATGCGCCAGGAAAATAGAAAAAGCAGGAATGATACTCCGGCGCAAATAAAATATGTGTCAAGGTGTTCCATCTTTCCGTATATGATCATATCTCTTGCACCTCCAATAAGATAGGTTAATGGATTCCATTTGATCATTTTCTGCAGAAAGGGGTTCTGCACTTTTGATGAATATATGACTGGTGTAATAAACAATAATAAGCCAATCATAAAAGTAATTACTTTGTTTATATCAGAGGCAACTACTTCAATGACAGAGGCAAACAAACCTATTGCCGAGCCAATGAAAAAGATGGGAAGAATCAATAATGGCAATAAGAATATATATAAACTAGGAACTACCCTAAAGGAAAACAAAACGATAATATTAATGAAAAACACAATTGCAAAATTCGCAAGCTGAAGCATAGCCTGCTTTATCAGTAAGGCATCGTGGGGATAATTTACCTGGGTTATAAAACCAGAACCGGCAGTTAAGGTCCCGCTGGCTGAGGTAAAAAATCCACCAAACAAGCCATAAATTGAGGTACTTAACAAAACATAGGCAGGATAGGGGATTCCTACATCACCTGGCTTAAGGATACCAGTAGAATTATAAAATACCCATGAGACAACCCCTAATAATGGAGAAATAAAAATCCAGCCCGCACCAATAAATGATTTCTTATAGCTCATTAAAAAATCTCTTCGAAATAGCTGATAAATCAAATCCCAGCTATGAACAATGTTTCGAACAAGTATTATCCAGGTTTTTACCCAACCTATTTTCAATCGCTGGTTGGGCTCATATATTATTGTATGTGATTTTTCAGAATTGGAATTCATCTCTATAAAGATAAAAGACAGGACCGAGCGTTAAAAATTTGCCTGGTAGGCAAATTTAGCGAAGGGGACAGCATGCAGGGGTGGATCAAGACAAAAGACAAAAGTCACAAGATAAAAGTAGAATCAAGGCAAAAGGCAAAAGGAGAAAGGAAAAAGACAAAAGTTAAAAAATTTAACACGTTTCGTATTAAGTGTTTTGAGATTATCGTTTAGTGGCACAGGGCTAAGAGCTTTCTTAAACGTGAACCGAGTCCCGCTTTAGCGGGACGAGCTCGACGAAGTCAAATGAAAATCGAGAAACTTTTTTTCTCTTTCACTTTTTATCATTTTTCTAATTCCCTGGGCGTTTCGTGTTTTTCGAGGTATAAAATGTAGATTCCTGTATAAACTAACCATCTTTTTCTCAAACAAAATCATTTTGGTTTAATCCTGATTGTCTTATTATTGAACGAAAAGTACCAATAGGGATTTCCTTCCGGGGTGCCGGCCCTGTGAAATATGGCCAGGGCGGGGGCTTTGTGCTATTTCACAGGGCAAGGAACAATTACAGTTTTGTCATCTCAAATTAAGCTGAGTTTCCCCAATTAAAGCTTCTGAAATTGGTAAATAATCCCAATGACTTTTATCATCTTCAAAATATAATTGTAAAGCTTCTTTCAAGTTGGCACTTGCCTCATCAATGGTGGTACCAAAACTGGATATGTCCACATTTAAACATTGTGAAACATAATACTTTCCTTCTTTATAAATTACGTATTTGATTTTCTTCATAATGGTAAAATATTCTTTTGTAAAAGTACGAACTTTTATTTATTAGGCAACTTCTTTAATTGTCCTGTCTTATTCTTGAGGTTCAGGTTTAGGTTGAGGTTGAGGTTGAAATAAAGATAAAAGACAAAAGTCACAAGACAAAAGTAAAGATAACAAGGAGAAAGTGAAAAGCGGGTCGGTTCTCGTTTTGAATTCTAAGGAGGGAGCTTCTGTTTTTCAGCATTCGGGGTCACTGCTAATGGGATAACTCAAACTCTTTAAGCGTCATAACACGGTAATTTAATTCGCTTGCCTCATGGAGAAATTCTTTATCACCGCTCACAATTACGGTGGCTTTTCCTGTGTTATATAAATTTAGCAAGAAATTATCTTTGGGGTCCGTAAGTTGGTCTGTAGTTTCATCAGTATCCACAAGCCGGCATAGTTTTAAATGTATTGCAATTAATTCTTTAATGTCAGAAAGTTTAAGATATTTCTTAAACTTTGATCGAGTCAATACCTCCTGTATTTCTGTAATAAGGTGGTGACTTGTCAGAACCGTCAATTGATGGTGGTAAATCCGTGTAACTAATTTGTCCAGTCGCTTTGTGATCACATAGTTTATCCAGATGTTACTATCCAGAATGAAAACTTCATTTTGCATTCTGTTTCTTTCTGTATTCCACAACTTCAGCTACTACATCCTCAATAGTGAGATCATTTGACTTAATTTTTTCTGACAATTTTTGTGCCCGGTAAACGAGTGTCTCTTTTTCCAATTCCTTTTCCAATCTCACTTTATCCTCTATTGAGAATGATTTAATCAGCTTTAATACATCATCGAATGTGAAAGGGAAACTGTACGTTCTTTTATATGAAGTAGTGTTCATCGTTTTATAAGTTTTATATACAAATTTAACGTATAAGGGATTGTTCGCCAAATAAAACTGCGCAAAGATTTCAGGTAATATTATGCCCTCCCTTTTATTGTTTTCGTTATTTTCACCAATCAGTAAATCTTAGAGAGGTGCGTTATCTGGACAACATTGGTCATTTGTTGAGGGTTTATCAAGACAAAAGTAAAAAGGCAAAAGTATGGAATAAGACAAAAGACAAAAGTAAAAAGATAAAAGTTCAAAGTTCAAAGTTTAAGGTTCAAAGTTCAAGTGCCTGAATTCTAAAATAAGCCCTTTTAGTTATCTTTTTTGTCCTGGTTATATTTGAAAATATATCAGGTCGGCTATGTCAATCTTTTTAAAATCGTGATCAGCTGTAATTAAAGGCATATTTAGCCAAAGGGAAGTTGCTATAATAATACAGTCAGGAAGCTTGATGTTGTATTTTTGACGAATATTTATAACTAATTCCTTTATAGCAGGTGTAATATCAATCACTGTACACTCAGAAATAAATTGTTTAATTTTCAGGATGTCGCTGGGTTTTAAATGCCGGTTACCCAATAACTCCAATTGGGTTATAAATGATAGAAAAAGATTTTTCTCATCTAAAAGAGGAATCAGTGTCTCTTCTCCGTTAAGGAGATAAAGCACAATATTGGTATCAAGAAGGATATTAGTCCCATTCATTGCGCCATTCTTTTTGTAGTTTCATTGGGTCCTCAAGGAGGGTGATAGAACCGCAATATTTTTTTAAATCAGGACTTTTGATTTTTACTTGTCGTTTTTTTAAGGCTAACCGGATTTTTTCGCGTGATGTTCCTTTTTTTATTGTTGTTACCATCTTTTTAATTATTAGTTAACAAATGTACTAAAAGAAATAATTTGTACCTGAAGATTAATATCTTTTAACGACCATATGAACTCTTCGGGGTGTCCGGCGTCTGGCGTCAGGCGTCTAGCAGATAAAATATTTTCATGACTTAGGTAGAGTAACCTCTCAACCTTAACCTTAACCTTAGCCTTAATCTTATGCCATAGATTTTATAATACTTCAAAGTGCCTTTTAACGTTGACGTATTTTTTTGCAGTATCTTGACTAATAGGTTTCTCCGGCTTTACATTTTCACAGTCAAGAAAAGTAATCGTAGTACCATCAGGTATCTTATCAAGTATATCCGGGTTATCTATTATTTGTTCAACGAAATCAAAAGCAATTGCTATATCTCGTTGTATTTGTTCTTTATTTGTCATTTTTAAGTTTTTTTAACATTGCGTTGTTTTTTACGCCCACAAGCGTAACGCCATCAGGCGTAACGGAAAAGAAACCTCTTAAAGAATGGATCAGATATGAAATAATTTCCTTCAACTTTCTCCACAACCCCGCTTTCAACTAATCCAATCAGCGCTTTTTGACAGTTGTGTCCGAATAGTTTTATTTTCAGGTGAATAGGATAATGTTTTCAAAAATTCAATGACTCTTACTGCAAATTCAAAAAGCCTTTCGCAAAGGTCATTTTTCTTTTCCATCGCTACAAACTGGCTCCGTCGCTAAATTTGCCCACCGGGCAAATTCTTAACGCTCGGCCCTACTTTTATCTTTTTACTTTTGTCTTTTATCTTGTTTTTCATAAATAACACTCATTTCAGCCAGTTCCTGTCCGATCTTGTTAATACCATACAGAATCCTTCGGCTTTGTTTCTCGGATGGTCTTTTATGACCTCTCACATATTGAGATAAAAGAGTAGGATTCATGCCGATCTTCTCAGCAAGTGCTTTGGAGTTTATCACCTTATAGTATTGAAAGAACTGCTTAAAATCTATTTCATAGTAAATCTGTTGCGTACCATGATTTTTATCCCCAAAGTAAAGGGTGAAACCTTCATTGGTATTTTCAAGCAACTCATTCACTGTTGCTCCTGTTGTAAATACCGGATAGTCTTCTGAATAAGCAGAAAATCCGGTATCTGTCTTTTCAATTATAACCACTATTTTCTTTTTTGTTACCATACCTGACTATCTCTAGTTCAAACCGGCATCTTTACGGATTTTCTTCTCCATTCCCTTACCCATTTCCCGTGCTCCATGATCAGGGAAAATTATGATCCCTTGCTTTTCAGGGTGTTTCATCTTCAAATGTGACCCTTTTGTTGACACAACCACCCACCCGTCTTTTAAAAGTAATCTTAATAGTTCCGAACACTTCATATTTTGATGCGGAATGCAGAACCCGCAACTAATATTCCTTCATAAGTAAAAAATCAGCAATGTGCATGTGCTGAACGCCTTCAATATTATCCTGCCATGTCTCATCCATTGTTATCACGTATTTAGGATAGTTGTCTTTTATTTCATGTAATGGAGCAAACTCACGGTCAATTGTAGTTTGCTCCGACATTTTGTAAGCGACCTGAATGTAAATTTTATTCCCTTTCAATTCAGCAATAAAGTCAATCTCTTTGTCATCCGATTTTCCAACAAATACATTGTACCCTCTTCGTTTTAGCTCAAGCATTACAATATTTTCAAGAACACCTGAAATATGCCTCTCCTTATACCCCATAACGGCATACAGTAACGATTGATCAGCTGTATAAAATTTTTCAAATGTCTTAAGTATCTCTTTACCCTTAACATCATAACGTGGTATCCGGTACACAATAAATGCTCCCTCAAGAGCAGTGAGGTAATTATATACAGTGTTAAGATCTATCTTGCGCTGCTGGCTTTTAAAATAGTCTGCTACATTTTTTGCCGAGAATTTATTACCTATATTGTCAAACACGTACCTGACAACACGTTCCAGAAGTTCAACATCCCTGATATTATATCGTTGTACTGTATCGCGAAGAATAGCGGATGAATAAATATCGTATACTACCTTATAGGCAGATTCATAAGTGTATTCCCCGGTATTAAGAGCCGGAAATCCCCCAAGACGTAAAAAAAATCCAAATTCACGATACAGATCGGAAGTCTCTTCATTAAGACGTATTTGTTTGAAAAGAAGATATTCAGAAAAGGACAGTGTATGAAGGTGAATTTCAACATAGCGTCCAGCCAGATAAGTGGCCAATTCCGAAGACAAAAGCCGGGAGTTGGATCCTGTAATGTAAATATCAGCGTTGAAATCAACTAAAAAAGAGTTAACAGCTTTTTCCCATGATCCTACTTCCTGGATCTCGTCGAGTAGAATATAATAACGTTTCCTGGTTTTAATTTTAGTTTTGACAAATTTGTAAAGCTTTTCGGCGTCATCTATTTCTGAAAATTCAAAACTTTCAAAATTTATATAGATAACATTTATCCCATTAATCCCTTTTCTCAACAATTCATCACGAAGTAACATCAGAATGGCGGACTTACCACTTCGTCTGATGCCGGTAATGACCTTGATAAAAGGCTTATCAATATAGCCGAAAAGCTGATTTAAATATAAATCTCTTCTGATCATCATATTTAATTTACCAGATTATAACCACAAAAATAGTGATAAATGTTGACTTTTTATTGTTATAACCATAAAATGAGGCTAAGGTTGAGGTTGAGGTTGAGACTGAGGTTGAGGTTGAGGTTGAGGCTGAGGTTACTAAGGTTGAGGTTAAGGTTGAGGTTGAGAATCCATAAACCTTAGTTCCTGTCTTATTCCAGGGATTTAATAAGTTTATTCAACTCGTAAATGAGCTCATTATACTCATCAAAAAGACGTTGAGTAATTTGAGTTTCAAAATAACCAACTTTGTTGCTATATAATAAATGGTTCTGGGTTTCGAATGAGGAACCCCGTGCAATTATATAAAAATTTGATTTGTCTTTTTTAGTACTTCTTCCAAATCCTTCAGCGATACAGGCAGCTACTCCATTTGATGATTTACGAATCTGGGATGTCAATCCGTAATCTTCAGACCTTGGAAGATTAATTGTTAGATTAAATACTTCAATTGCAAGCTTATGTGCTTTCTGCCAAACTGGCATTTCAGTAAAACTTATGTAAATCATGTTTTATTTATTCTTCTTCTCAACCTTAGCCTTAACCTTAACCTTACTTGGCCTTAACCTTAAGTATTATAATATCCATGTTCTTTATCTGAATATCCGTACCGGCTGTAAGAATACTGCCCATAGTAGTTTTTACCGTATGAATATCCATAACCCTTATAATAGCCGTATCTTATCCCATACCCATAATAACCTGTAAGGCTTATATCATTAATAATAATCCCCATGTGTTTAAGTTTTTCATCCTTGTATAATTCCTCAATTAATTCCAATGTATTTTTTGAGGTATACCTCTGCCTCACAATAAAAAGATTAACATCTACAAACCTGGCAATTAATAAAGTATCTGAAACTATCGCAATCGGTGGGGTATCTATAAATATATAATCAAACTCCTTTTTCGCTTTCACAATAAATGCATCCATCCTTTCCTCCTCTAGCAGTTCAGCCGGATTTGGGGGTACTGGTCCGGAAGTAGCATAATACAGATTCTTTAATGATGTTTCCTTTATAACTTCTTTATATTCACAATTACCTATTAAATAGGTGCTGAGACCCTCGCTATTGTCAATCCCCAGGATTTTGTGTATCCTTGGTCTCCGAAGATCGAGACCGATTAATAATACTTTTTTACCAAGCAGTGCCGTTATTGCTGCAAGATTAATTGATATAAAAGTTTTCCCCTCCGAGCTTATAGTGGATGTAATGGCAATAACAGAATGGCTGGATTGTTTTGTAAAATATCGTAAAGATGTTCTGATTGAACGGAATGATTCTGAAAGAGCTGATTTCGGGTTATCAATAACAGGGATCTCTTTTTTAAATTCGCTGTGACTGACATACCCCATTATCGGTACATTTGTTTTTTTAATAATGTCCCCGTTGTCGATAATTTTGTTATTTAAATAATATAATAAGAATAAAATGACCGCGGGAATTAATATGCCAAAAAGTAATGCCTTTAAATTGTTCCCTCCTGGCTTTGGTTTAATTTGGACGGTATTAATGATATTTGCATAATCAACAATTTTGCTGTCCGGGACATTTGAAGCCTTTGCAATACCGGTTTCAGCTCTTTTCTCAAGAAGATAGGTATAAACAGTATTGCTTATATCAAAGTCTCTCTGAATACCTATCCTCTTACTTTCGGTTCCCGGAAGTTTATTTATCTCCTGGTTCACCTCTTCTATATTTTTTTCTGAATCGTCAATTAAATGTTCTATACTGGCAAAACTACTCTTTATATTCTCGGTAAGAGCCATTCTTATTTTGTGTATGTTTTCAGTTAATAGATTTAACGGCGGCACCTCCGCTGAAAGGTTCATAGACATCTCTTTCTTCTTTTTCTGGAGTTCTGAAAGTTCCTGAACCAGTTTTCCTAACGTCGGTTCGGTAATTCCCATAACATTCGGAGAAACAATATCACCCGATTCGTTTTTGGTGTCAAGATATTCTTTCAGATATTGAAAATAATAATATTGAAGCTTAAGGGATACTTTTTCATTCGCAAACTTCTCTAAACGAGTTTGTAAAAGAGTGCCATCCTTACCGAGGTCAATCAATTTGTTGTCAAGTCTTAATCTCTGAAGTTTATTATCGGCCTTTTTAAGAGAATCTGCAACAAAGCCGAGTTGTTTATCTATAAAAGCAATTGTAGTGTCAGCAATATGATTCTTAGATTCCAAACCCTGATTTCTATATACTTCCATAAGTTTATTCAGGTAATCAGCTTCCTGCTGCGGATCCAGACCTACTTTAGATAAATTAACAATAGTGGCATCTTTTTCAATCGGTGCCACACTCAGATTTGCCCTGTAATTGTTTGCCAGTTCGTCAGAAGATGTAAAATAAAAATAGTATTTATTTGATACTTTAGGATTAAATTTAAAATTATTCGGATCTCTCAATTCAATAATGAATTTAAAACCATCTTTACTGAAGAGCCGGCCAAATTTAAGGTCCTTTTCAACATTCTTATTCCCATTAATTTCCAGTGAATAAGTTGTTGCAGAACTTATAATGATATTTACTCTTACATTTTTAGGCTGAACATCAACAGATTCTGATGTTACCCTGAAAGGACAGTTTTTATAAAGCTGGGTCTCAGCGATGTTTCTTTTTCCGACACCATAATATGCCACCCTGAATTCGGGTAATGAGTCTATTACTCTTTTATTGAGGCTGAAAGATTTCAGTATTGATATTTCATTTGTTATGTTTGGCTTGCTCCTGAAAATATCTCCTCCGGGGATTGCGCTGCTTACAATTCTGCTCGACCCTGAATACTGGTCATCACTTATCATGAGTGTTGACGAAATAGTATATAGTTTACTGGAGTACCTGTTTATGCCATAGGCAACTGTCAGTGCAATAAATAATGAGATTGCAAACCAGTACCAGTTGCTCATGAACAGAGTTAGATATCTTTTTATGTCGAGGTTGTCGTCCTCGGGGAGGTTTGGCTGAGGGGGGGAGGGATAATTTGGATCCATGGTCACAGGTTCAAGGTTAAATGTTCAAGGTTCAAGGTTCAAAGTTATGAGGTATGGAATTTTGAGCCTTTAAATTCGCTATTTTTCAAATATCCTATAAGTGATGAGATTTTCTTGCTTAGTTGCATTGTTCTGGAAATAAGTTCATCCAAAATTTCCTGGTTAATATATTTATAGTCAAATGATCGATAAGATTGTGAACGGACTTCACCACAAGATCCCTTGGCAATACTCAGAAACTGGATAAACTCTTTATTTCCACCACGTTCGAAGCCTTCTTGCCCTGTGAAATATTTACTCATTTAGAAAATGTTTTAAACGGTTCTTAATATATCGTTTGCCATACGTACTTTTAAGATATTTCTCTCTATGAAGCGCATCATCCTGATTAATAGAACATTCATAGTAGACAAGCTTTAAAGGCAATCTGTGCCTAGTAGAATTTACTTTCCCTTTCAAATGCTCTTCTATTCGATTTTCAAGGTCTGATGTATAACCTGTATAAAACATGTTATCTTTTTCGCTTATAAGTATATATACATAATACATCTTGCTATTTCACAGGGCAGGCTATATTATCCATTACTGATCCAGATGAAGCTCTGATCTGATCCCTAAATTTAAAGTCATTGCAAAACGGACTGACGGAAGTTATTTCAAAGACTCTTTTGCATAACTCCCTGGCTTCTTGCCAAATCTCCAGATCTTCAAACTTCTCTATCTTCATATAAATATGTCTTTAAACATGGAACTTGGAACATTGAACTTTGAACTTTGAACTTTGAACTTAGAATTTTTTATTTCAAATAATTAATGAGCAAAAGTGTCATCGTAATTGTTGCTGTGAAGGTTGAGATTACAAAAGAAATAGTCGGCACATTCATGTTAAAGATCTTCTGTCTCACCGGTTCCACTATTACCACGTCATTTGGAAGAAGAAAATATGCTTCTGATGTAAGAATATTTTTATCCTGCAGATTAATTCTATAGGTTTTGGTTCCCTTATCAATCGGACGAACAACCAGGATCCGGTTCCTGTTTCCTAAGTCGCCTACTCCTCCGGCGCGTCCAATTGCTTCAATAACAGTCAGGTAATTATTGTAATTGATATATGCTCCCGGACTTTTGACTTCTCCAATCACCGTAAATTTAAAACTGAGCAATTTACATTCTACAGTTGAGTTTAGGAAGACTTTTTCTGTTAATTCCTGCAGTTTTTTTCTGGTTTCCTCCAGTGTAAGACCACTTACTTTTATCTGTCCAATTGGCACTAGTGTAATGTACCCATCCGGGCTGACATTATAGCCCATAAAAGCCCCTCCTGCATCACCCTGTGTTAAGTACATCCCGTTATTACTACCAGATGATAAGAAATCTTTAATTGAACCATCAGGGGCCATAGCTTTTACTGAAATATAAAGTATATCGCGCGGCTGGATTTTATAGTCCGGGATAGACATGTTAAACGACTCTTCACCTTTTGGCTCGGGGAGATTATTCAGATACGCTAGTTTCTTTTGGCTGGTACAGGAAGCGGCCAGAAGTAAGGCAGTAGATAGTATGAGGGTGAGGTGCTTCATTATATTATGTTTAAGATAAAAGACAAAAGTCACAAGACAAAAGTGGGGTTAAAGATAAAAGACAAAAGTCACAAGACAAAAGTGGGATAAAGTAAAAAGTAAAAAGTAAAAAGGTAAAAGTAAAGAATGAGTCAGTTCCGTGATTTTATTAGAATTGAAGCAAGAATTTTTCCTAGCTCTTCGCTTTCGCCAACTAAATATACAATATTTTCTGTTTTTGGGAAAAGTTCCTTTATAATTCGTAACCAATAATTTGATTCGCGCATTTCTCGCAATGAAATTCTCACTTTATTCGCAAAATCTGCCTTTGAGGATCCAGATTGAGATTCTCTACCCAGTCAAATAAGATTTGAGGCGGTTTTTCAAAAACATCTTCCCATAAAATGTTTTCAGATATTTCTCTCGATTAATTGCATCTTCTTTTGAGCGACAACCTTCGAAGTATACAATTTCAAAAGGTCTCCGATTTTTGGTTGAAGGTACTTTACCCGCGTTATGCGCCTCAAATCTTTGCATCAAATCTGATGTAAAACCAACGTAAAATTTGAAATCGGTCAAACTCCTTAAAACATATGTACAATAAAAATCTTTTAACAATTTGATGCAATTTGACAGGGTGAATAATTAGCGCCAGATGAAGTAGCTGATTTTGATAATTGATATTTTATAACATCTGTCTCTTTTCCCCCTTTTAATGTTCCGAGCATTTTTAACACATTAACCGCAAAACGGAATAAACGTTCCTTTAAATCATTCTCCTTCATAATAAATAAACACTTTTTACTTTTTACTTTTTACTTACTTTCTCCTTAACAATTGAGCTAGTCCAGATCAAAAATTATTTTGATATTATCCTTAACTTTTAATTGAAGCTCTTTTGTCAGTTCGCCAATTTTATTTAACAATCTTCTGTTATCAATAGCTCTGATTTGATCAATCATAATATCAGATTCAATCTTGAGATTTGCGATTCCCTTTCTTATATGAACCCTTAATATATCGCTGTCTTTCTCTACATTGGTTGTAATGGGACAAATAAAAGTAGATGGGTGCACGTTATTTAAAAGGTTGGTTTGAACAATTAAAACAGGTCTTACTTTGCCGGTTTCTGTTCCTCGTTGTGGTACGAGATCCGCAATCCAGATATCAAATTGTTTAATTTTCATCATTGAGATTTTCAAATTCGGAAAGAACTGTCAGCGATTCTTTCCTGACAAGCTTTGATTCTTTGATAAGCTTTCGTGAAATCAGGGTTCTCTTATTGATACGGTTATAATAGTCAACAGCTTCATTTATATAGCGATTTCTCGATTTTTTGACTTTTGTTAATACAACTTCGGTCTCATTGAAGATGTTGTCGTCGAGCTTTAAAGAGAGTGTCTTCATTGTGTATAATTTAAGTATATCGCAAAGGTATATACTTTTTATCTATCTGACAAATTTTGGGGAACAAGAAGCTCAGGGCGCAGGGCGCAGAGCTCAGGGTGCAGTTTATTTTAAAGATTTGCGGAAATTGGTAATTTTCTTACTTAATATTATTAGTTTAAGATATATAGAAGTTCTCTCTATTTGATTAATAATTCCTCTTCGTTCGAAAATAAAAAGAATATTTGCACATTCAAAAATTGAACGACGGGATATATTCAAAAAATTAGCAAATTCCTTATCTGAGAAAGAACCCGATCCCTCTGCAATATTGTTTGATATACTCATCCCTGCAGATCTTAATTGTTCAGCAAATTTATAATGTCTTTTATCGTCAGCCTTGTCTGCATAATCGAATAGTACATCCGAAATCTCAATTGATTCTTTCCAGATATCAAGCTTCTCAAATCTGAAATCGTCCATTATCATTATCTCTTATTTATTTCTAAGTCATTTATTCTGTTCTCTGAGCCCTGTGCTCTGCGCTCTGCGCTTCTCTGAACGTGAAACGAAAAATGCGAAACACTTTTACTTTTGTCTTTTTCCTTTTGTCTTTTGTCTTTGCTTTCTGGCAAACTTCCGCCCCGTCAGTCACATCCTGAGAAGTGCCTGACAAGCTCTATTTACCTATGGTTGCAGTGACTTCAGCTATATTTTGAACACACTGCTTATATCGTCAACATCATATTCCTGTAGAAACAGGATGATGGATTATCAATTTACTTTCTTCGCTGTTCCAAAGCGGTAGCAGATCTGCAGGTTTTACTCTTAAAAGATGATTTTCAGCTTCATCGGGATGAAGAACAACGTAACTAACCTTCCTTCCAACCAGGTCTTCAGCTTGCACAACTTTCCTGGCGAGATACTCACGGTCAATATTCTCTCCCACAAGTATAAGATCTATAACAGGACTGTCTTTACCACGGGCAAAATCGCCGGTGAGATAAATGCAAACAAGATTACCTAAACGATGAATCACCTTATCTATAACACGGTCAATACCGGCCTCTTTCATTATAATACTATGAATGTCGCCAAATAAGGGATGATCACGATTAGCCTGGTAAACCTTTTTATTGCCGTCACGGAGGGAATGCAGAAGCCCGGCTTCTTCAAACCTGTTCAATTCAAGCCGGATTGCATTTGAGGACTCTCCAAATTCAGACTCTAAGCCCCGTAGGTGAGCCTTGGTGCTGCTATTAAGGAAAAACTTCCTGAGGAGCTTTATCCTTGTTTCAGAAGTAATTAAGGCATTAATCATCAGGATTGGTTTGGATTAATGAGTAACAAATTTACTCGTTATTTCGGATTATGCAAATCTGGAGTGATTATTATGACTAATTTTTAAGTCGGGAAATCTTCTGGATTGATATGAATGGTATGTGGTGTGCGGCGTGAGGCGTGAGGCGTGAGGCGCGCAGTGCTGATCACATCATCTGCCCGATTCTGTCTGTCAGTTCATCAAGAGACACCACATCAATACCTTTTCCGGAAGGATATCCTTTTTCGACAGGAGATACAATAAATGTAAATTCGGGTTTCAGATCATGAATTGCCGAAAAAGTACCCTTAGACAATGAAGGAGCTCTGGATGCTTTGCATTCAACAGCAATAAAACCTTTTGACAGCATAACCAGAAAATCAATTTCAGAACCATGATTCGTTCTGTAGAATCTGATATCCGTCCCCGGGAAATGTCCCTTCAGGTTTGCCAGAACAACACCTTCCCATAAACTACCGAGAACAGGATGACCGGCCAGTTGAATAAAATCTTTCAATCCAAGGAGAGCTGTTAATATACCAGAGTCATTAATGTAAACTTTTGGTGACTTAATAAGTCTTTTCCCCGTCTTCGTTTAGCTTTTGCAAATCCGATTGTCTTTCAAGGTCGAGATAAAGCAACTCCTTATCATTTTCAAGCAGATACCTGACAAGAGTTGATTTACCACATTGTCTCGGTCCAGTTATCGCCACAACAGGAAAATGCCTTAGACTTTCATTTATTTCAGTTGTTAATTTTCTTTGTATAAGTTCCATTTAGCAACTATTTTACCGTGTAAATTTAAACATAAGTTTTTAATATGCACGGTTGTCAGGTGTGTTTTTTACCGGTATGCGGCGTGAGGCGTGAGGCGTGAGATGCGGTATGCGGTAACCGGGATGATGTCGGTGCCTGAAATACGTTG
>PLML01000221.1 GCA_003141525.1 Bacteroidales bacterium | reverse complement strand
TAAAGGAACATGGCCAACAAGTAGACGATAATCTTTTACAATACCTATCTCCACTTGGATGGGAGCATATAAACCTGACTGGTGATTACGTTTGGCAGCAAAATAAACAGCCAAAAAAGGGTAAGTTTAGACCATTAAGACCTTATTGATAACATTGCATCTGCTTTCTTTACGCTAACGTACGTTAACTTCCGTTTCGTGAGCCGACCCCAATTATACCATTCAATTATGCTTTCAGCTTAATTCTGTATGTTTCACTAAGGTTGATGGGCATTATAGTACTAATAAAAATCCAGAATATTTAAACGATGAGAAAGTATGCATTTTTAATTTGGCTGATGACAACCTGCATCTTAGGATTTCATGGTTGCAAAACAAAGCATAAATCCATTGTCCCTGAACCTTCACAATCTTAGTAATTTATAACAATTCTTTAAACCGCTTTCGATATTCCGAGGGAGGTACTCCGGTGTTTTTTTTGAATTGCTTGTTGAAATGGCTGATGTTATTAAATCCGCTGTCAAAACATACTTCCATAATACTTAGGTCAGGGTCCATCAGTAATTTACAGGCAAATTCCGTTTTTATCTTGTTCAGGTATTCAAATATGGTAATACCCATATTCATCTTGAAAAACCGGCACAGGGAACCTTCAGCCATATTGACAAGCTCCGCCAGTCTCTTCAGATCAACTTCGTCGCGATAGTTGTTCATTAAAAATTCATGAATTGCAGCAATGCGCTTATTCCCGGTTGTAAAACGAAGTTTAAGATACTCTTTGCTTGCCAGTTGAATATTTGAATTACTTTTCCCAATAATGTCCATCAGCATAAAAAAATGAAGCATCCGGTCAAAGCTTTTAAGATAGGGTAACTGAAGCATGATCTCACTCACTTCATTAAGCGTATCACCGATGATCTGAATCCCTCTTTCTGAAAGTACCAGTGCCCTTTTAACATTGCTGAATTCAGGCAGACTTAACAATTGATCGGATATAACATTCAAATTAAACTGGAGGAAAACCATCTCAAGAGTTCGTTTAGATAACATTCGTGATTCCTTGTCGGCTATCCATACATGTGGAAGATTCGGGCCGATGAAAGCCAGATCACCCGGTTGAAATTCTTCAATTGAGTCTCCCACAATCCTCTTTCCGGAACCTTCTGTTATAAAACCTATTTCATAATTATTGTGGTAATGCCAAGAGCTTTTCTCCAGGTTGTCCTGAAATATACCTATAAAAAAAGATTCATCTTTTTTTTCAATTATTTTTTCAAACAAAGCTGTCATAGTGGTAATAAATTTACTATAATCTAATATTTTGTGAATATAGCATTAAGAAAGAAAAATTTAATGTTGATATAACTACTAAATTCATTTTTAAAATAAAGCCGGAAAATTTGTAAATGATAGTTCAATTCCGGAACAGAAAACTAATAATACAGTTTAAAAGCTATCTTTTATTTATAGGAAAGAGGGATACTATCTGTCGGATTCTGTTTGGATGGATAAGCATAATAAAAAGACCGCCAATTATGTTTCCCATCGTTACAGGAATTATATTATGAAACATGACATATTGTTCAGGTAGAGTGTAACCTTTAGAAAAAAGTCCTACAGGTATCAAATACATATTTGCTATGCTATGTTCAAACCCTGAAGCCACAAATGCCGTAATCGGCAGAATAACGCAAACAATCTTTGAGATAACATCTTTTGAGAAATATGACATAATTATTGCCAGGATAACAAGAATATTGCAGAAAATTCCACGGATGAAAGCCTCACTGAATGTCAGTTTCATTTTATAATCTGCAATTTTGATTGCCATATTTCCAATTGTAGAATATTCTCCGGGTTTACCAAAAATTCCTGATTTATATATAAGGTATGCCATAATTAGTGCTCCGGTAAAATTGCCGATATAAACTACGATCCAATTTCTGAGAAGTAAAACTGGCGAATAAAGTCCTGAGACAGCGCCAACAATCATTATGATATTACCAGTGAAGAGCTCTGCACCTGCACAACTAGAACCAGACCAACACTAAAACAGGCGCCAGCTACAATCCTGCCCATTCCCTGCTCCATTGCTACAAGAAAAAAATGGGATCCGAAGCTGATATAAATGCCGGCCAGTAGTCCAAGTAAAAAAAGCTGCCAGGGTCTTGTATTTGCTTTTTTAATTCCAAGATGACTTATTGTTGCACCAACTTCATTATGAGTTAATTTAGGATCATAATTGCTACTAATTGTGTCTGTCATATTTTGTCCGGTAATTTAAGTTATACTGCTTTTTTTTGCCAATATAATTGTTCTTTCTTAAATATTAGCGGTCAGACAGGTAATAATTGTACTTAAATTGGCTCATATGTTAATATAGCATTAGAAGTTGTAAAAAATGATGTAGAAATATTATATTGCAGCAGTTATTTTTGCTAGACTATTAAATAAGTTAAATACAAAAAAAATATGGAAAATTTGCTCGAAAAGCTGCTTGAAGCTGTTGAATTAGGCAAGGTAGATAAAAAATCCCCATATCCTCCTCAGTTAAAGGATCAGGATGGAGCCTATGAACTAGCAGGGAAAGCACTGGAACAGGGTTACAAGCCCGATGATATTCTTGAAAAAGCATTAATTCCGGCGATGGCTAATGTCGGCAATAGATTCAGCCGTAAGGAGATATATGTACCGCAGATGCTTATGTCAGCAAAAGCAATGGGGGGCGCAATGCTTCACCTTAAACCTTTCTTCCAGTCGGGTGAAACGAAAAGGAAAGGAACATTTATAATAGGTACAGTTACTGGCGACCTACACGATATAGGAAAGAATCTGGTCTCAATGATGGTAGAAGGTGGTGGCTGGGAGGTAATTGACCTTGGAGTTGATGTGGGACCCGAAAAATTTATTAAAGCTATAGAGGAAAAACCCCATGCTGTCATCGGTCTTTCAGCTCTGCTGACAACAACCATGGAGAATATGAGAAAAATTGTAGCCGAAATAAAAGCAAAGTACGCAGATGCAAAGATACTGGTAGGTGGCGCTCCCGTTACACAGGATTATTGCAATAAGATTGGCGCTGACTTTTATTCTCCCGATCCACAGGGTGCTGTTAATTATCTTAATCAACTCGTCAGTATATAGAATATGAAGACTGTTCTTCGTGGCAAAACAAAAGAAGTTATTATCAATACTGACGGTCCCGTTATCATTATAGGGGAGAGTATCAACCCTACAAGAAGGAAGAAGCTGGTCTCAACTTTGCAGGCGGGGGATTTTGATTATGTTCTTGAACTTGCTAAAAATCAGCTGGATGCAATGGCTGACATGCTTGATGTTAATGTTGGATTTCCCGGGGTGGATGATGTTAAACTGCTTCCTGAAACCGTAAAACAGCTTCAGAGTCATTTCGATATACCACTTTGTCTCGATTCGCCTAATCCCAAAGCAATCGAAGCAGCCCTTAAAGTTATTGAAGGGAAATGTATTATTAATTCTGTAAATGGCGAAGAGAAATCTATGAATGCGCTTCTTCCGATTATAAAAGAATATGGCGCTGCAGTTATTGGATTAACAATGGATGATGGTGGTATCACAAACGATCCTTATAAAAGGCTTGCAATTGCTGAAAAGATACTTAAGAGGGCTGTTAAACTGGGAATTAAAGAAGAAGATGTTATCATTGACCCTCTTGCTATGGCAGTAAGTGCTGATCCTCAGGCCTGTATCGTAACACTTGAGACAATCAGGTTAGTTCATGAGAAATTAGGTCTGAATATAACGCAGGGAGCCAGTAACATCTCATTTGGACTTCCAGACAGAGAGATTCTTAATATTGCTCATATGATACTCTCTATCAGGAATGGTGTGACATGTCCGATTGCTAATCCTGAGAAGATAACTGCTGCTATAAGAGCTGCAGATCTTATACTTGGGCGCGATGATTTTGCAATGAGATTTATAGAGTATTCACAAAGAACTATTAATGTATAATTGAGAAAATTAGTTCTTGATTCTGCACAATAACTTCTAATCTTTTTTCAATGTCTCTTTTTACTCCTTCGCGCAGATGGCAGCCAGCATTTTATCCTTTTAAGAAGGAAAAATTTGCCAGGCGTCTGCTTGCAAAAACCGAACTTCTTGTAAAAGGTCCGCTTTTTGGGTGCAGAATGTGCGGAAATTGTCTTCTCCAGGAAACAGCTTTTATATGTCCTATGGAATGCCCCAAAGATATGAGAAATGGACCATGTGGCGGCACAACACCCTCAAAGAATTGTTATGTCGACGAAACACGTAAATGCATATGGTATTGTATTTATAAACGAGCAGAACAATTGGGTAGAGAAGATATGCTACTTGAAGTACTTCCCCCTCTAGATTGGGAAAAGGTTGGAACAGAAACATGGGGCGAAGTAGTACGGCAAATACAAAAAGTGGGTACTGCAAATTTTTTAAAGGATATCCTCTCAAAAGATAAAGATAAAAAATCAAAGACATGGGATAGCGTCTTTAAAACAATTCGTCAGCCCGATTGGTGGCAGGGCGATTCTGATTACCATGCCCCTGGTTACCAGGAACCAGTTTCAGAACTTGAACGGCACTTACGGCACGGAGAATTTGTTGTTACGACTGAAGTGACCCCACCATTAAATGCAAATACTGATAGATTGGCTAAAGATATTGAACAGGTAAAGCGTTGGATAACAGCCGTGAACTTTACTGATTCTTCCTCTGCACGACCAAGAATGTCAAGTATTGCTTGCTGTAAGAAAGCCCGGGACCTTAATGTTGAACCTGTACTTCAGATAGCAGCCCGTGATACAACACGAACCGGACTGCAGGCTGATATAATTGGTATTAACGAATTGGGTATATTCAATGTTCTATGCGTCACCGGCGATAGCGCAAAAGTGGGTCTTTCACCAATGAGTAGTATGAACCTTCTCGATATCGACTCGGTTCAGATGTTATGGTTATTGAGACGAATGCGCGATGAAGGAATTTATCTTGATGGAAGAAAGATTAAAAATCCCCCTAAAATGTTTCTTGGAGCTGCAACATCCCCTTTCGCCTCAGATCCCAAATTACAGGCTATAAAGGATCATAAAAAAGTGAATGCCGGTGCACAGTTTTTCCAGACTAATCTTGTCTTTGATGCTGACAGACTTGATGTATGGTTAGAACAACTCGATAAAAGGAATATCCTTGACAAAGTATATATACTGATTGGTATTGCTCCTCTGAAAAGCTTTAAAGTGGCTGAATATCTTCATACGAAAGTTCCAGGAGTCAGCCTGCCGGATAATATATTAAGCAGGATGGAAAAAGCAGGCGAAGGCGCTCCGGAGGAAGGAATTCAGATTGCACTGGAGTTGATTGCGTCAATCAAAAAAAAGAAGGGAATAAATGGTATCCATATTATGCCGCTGGGATGGGAATCTGCCGTAGAAAGAATTGTTAGAGATTCTGGCCTGAAATGTTAATATAATGGAATTCAATAAACATATGTGTATATGTGTAACTAAAACTGTACGATGAAGAAAAATATGATAGCTTGGATTAATTCCATCCTTGATTCGGAAGAGATAAAGGCTATGCCGATAATGACCTATCCGGGGTTAGATATTCTAGGGAAAACCGTATTCGAAATGGTCACAAATTGTGAAGTACAATACTACTGTCAAAAAGCATTGTCAGACAGATATAAGACAGTAGCATCTGCCACAATAATGGCTCTATACGTTGAAGCAGAAGCATTCGGCTGTGATATAAACTATAGTCAAAACGACATTCCTTCTATTTCAAAAAGATTAATAAACTCTTTAGGCTCATTGCCATGTATGAAAATTCCGGAAATTGCTGAAGGCAAAATATGTGAACATCTGGAAGCCGCAAAGATGGCAGCAGATATTATCACAGATCGCCCTGTTTTTGGTGGAATTATTGGCCCTTATTCCCTTGCCGGCCGGCTTTATGATATTACAGAGATGATGTCTGCTATCCTTCTTGAACCCGAAGGATCTCATGAATTATTACAGATTTGCACCGATTTCCTTAAGAAATATGCCATGGCTTTCAAAGATGCAGGTTGTAATGGTATTATAATAGCCGAACCCGCTGCCGGTTTATTAGCCGAAAGAGAGTGTAATGAATTTTCATCCTGTTATGTTAAACAAATAGTGGATTATGTTCAGGACGAAAACTTCATTGTTATTCTGCATAATTGTGGAAATACTTTGACCCTCTTAAATTCAATGGTTTCGACTGGAAGCGCAGGTTTTCACTTCGGAAATTCAGTTGATATGCTCGATATTTTACCCTATATACCTTCAGATCGGTTGGTCTTCGGCAATCTCGATCCTGCAGGGGTTATAAAAAACGGTAACCCTGAAATTATCAGAACTAAGACACTTGAATTATTAAATAAAACAGCTTCTTTCAAAAACTTTGTTTTGTCTACAGGTTGCGATGTGCCTCCAGGTACAAAACTCGAAAATATTGATGCAATGTTCAATGCATTAAATGAGTACAATGAGAATCAATTAAACTCAGTAAAAGATGACTTTAGCAGCTTTTTTGAAAATGAGTTATTAGAGAGAGAGGTGCTCTGTTGGGATAACAGTCTTTCCGTAGCTTAATAAATAACTTAAATAACCATTTGTATATCAAGTTGAAACTTATATCCTTACAATGAAGACAGATATTGAAATTGCTCAACAGGTCGCTATAAGACCCATCGTGGAAATTGCTGAAAAGCTTGGTATTAACCCTGTCGAACTTGAATTATATGGTAAGTATAAAGCAAAAATCCCCATATCCCTGATTGATGAAGAACGAGTTAAAAAAGGAAAGCTGATACTTGTCACTGCTATTACACCTACACCTGCCGGTGAAGGAAAAACAACTACTTCAATCGGTCTTGCACAGGCTCTCAACCGAATTGGGAAGAAGACTACGGTAGTTCTTCGAGAACCTTCTCTCGGACCAGTTTTCGGAATTAAGGGAGGTGCAGCTGGCGGGGGGTATTCCCAGGTAATTCCAATGGAAGATATTAACCTTCATTTTACAGGAGATATGTCTGCGGTTGAAAAGGCTCATAATCTGCTGGCAGCGCTAATTGATAACAATATTCAATTGAATGAAGGTAATCTTGATATAGATCCTCGAACTATAACCTGGAAAAGGGTTATGGATATGAACGAGAGATCACTTCGTGATATTATCATTGGTCTTGGTGGCACCAGTCAGGGAGTTCCTCGGGAATCTGGGTTTAATATTACAGCGGCATCTGAAGTTATGGCGATACTTTGTATAGCTAAAGATCTTATGGATCTGAAAAAAAGACTTGGAGACATCTTTGTAGGATATACTTATGGAGGGAAACCTGTATTTGCCCGTGATCTTAAAGCGCAGGTAGCGATGACAGCGCTACTTAAGGAGGCTATTAAACCAAATCTGGTACAGACTCTTGAAGGTACTCCGGCGATAATTCATGGAGGTCCGTTTGCAAATATAGCTCAGGGAACAAATTCCATCATTGCAACAAAAATGGGACTCACCTTTAGTGATTATGTCGTAACTGAAGCAGGTTTTGCAAGTGAGCTAGGGGCAGAAAAATTCTTCAATATTAAGTCCCGTTTTGGTAATCTCCATACAGATGCGGTTGTGATAGTAGCAACAATACGTGCCCTTAAGTATCATGGAGGTCTCAAACTATCAGAATTGCTTAAAGAAGATATAGAAGCTCTTAAAAATGGATTTGACAACCTCGACAAACATATTGAAAATATGAGATATTATGGCTTCAATCCCGTGATTTCAATAAACAAATTTAATACAGATACTGAAGCAGAGATTGATCTGCTTAAGGAACACTGTAATTCACAAAGCGTTGCAGTTGCTCTTAATGAAGCATGGTCGAGAGGGGGAGAAGGAGCGATCGAACTGGCTGAATGTGTAGTTAATGCCATTAAAAATTGTCAAGATGGTTTTAAGCCACTTTACGATCTTAATTGGTCGTTTGAGAAGAAAATTGAGACCATAGCATCCTGTATGTATGGAGCGGATCATGTCGAATATACTGTACTTGCCAAACAACAGCTTCGGAGAATTGAAGAACTTGGACTGTGTAATCTGGCAGTATGTATTGCTAAAACTCAGAAGTCCCTTTCTGACAACGAACATAAAAAAGGCTGTCCAAAAGGATTTACTTTTAAAATAAGAGAAGTTGAACTCTCTTCAGGAGCAGGCTTTATTGTACCGATTGCGGGTACAATTATGCGCATGCCTGGTTTGCCATCAAATCCTTCTGCTGAAAAGATAGATATCGATGAAAATGGTAAAATTTCAGGTCTTTTTTAGACTACCAATCAGGTTATTATTTTCGAGGAGAATCAAGATAAAAAAGATGAAGCAAGATCAGAAAAGTAAAGCTGTTTGATTCAGAGGATAATGTCGGTTCGTAGGATGATGAGCATTAATATAATAATTATAACAGATGGGAAAAACTAAAGTATCAATGCCAATAAAATTCGTTGGAGTAGCTTCTGACCATGGAGGCTATGAATTGAAATTAAAATTGGTTGCATCTCTTAAAGACGCTGGATACGATCTAGTTGACTTCGGCGCCAAAAAATTTGATAAAGAAGATGACTATCCGGATTTTGTGGTGCCCTTGGCTAGAGCTGTAGCGAGAGGAGATGTCGTTAGGGGACTTGCCATCTGCGGCAGTGGTGTTGGAGCATGTGTTACTGCAAACAAAGTGTCTGGTGCACGAGCAGCATTGATCACAGATCCTTTCTCGGCTCATCAGGGGGTGGAGGACGATGACATGAATATAATCTGTCTGGGGGGAAATGTCACGGGATATTCTCTTGCTTTGGAACTGGTTAAAATCTTTTTAAATGCCAACTTCAAAGAGACTGAGAGGTATGTACGTCGTCTTAGAAAAGTATCAGCACTGGAATCGTGAAAGCAGTCGAAATGAGCAACCTAAGTACATATTAAGGTGAATAAACAATTTCAACTAATATTTATACTAGTTGACAGTAAAAATTCAGGTATATCTTTCTTCTGTCTCCATTACCGATCCGGTAATAATTTTTATTATTTTCATTTCATATCCCATTTCGGGTGAAATTTATATAAATCAAAACAAGTTCAGTGTATAAAATATTACACCTTTTTTAAATGGTTTTTATGTGGCATTTAACTACTTAAATGACGTAATTAGGTGTAAATTAGTTGGGCTGAAAATTATAAACCCTTGTAATATATTAAATAACAATGGTTTATATTTATAAAAATGTGAACCTGAAGGGACTCGAACCCCCAACCTTCTGGTCCGTAGCCAGATGCTCTATCCAATTAAGCTACAGGTCCCTGTTTTTAGAACGCAAATATAGCAAAATTTGAAAAAATTATGTACTTAAAGTGGGGAGAAGTTTGAAGTGATCTTCTCTCAGACGATGTACGTAATATTAATTCAGGATACGAAGCAATCTCATCCTGGCTGGCAGAGTTTTTATTCTCGGGAATATTAATTACTTTTATTTGTCTCAAACCCAGGAAAAATATTTTACATATTTTACTGATAATCAATAATAAATAGAGTAGTTATGAAAAAGACAGCAGTCATTATTATAAAAATATTCCTTGGAATTGTTTTTCTGATTCTTGTTTTACTTTTTACTGTTCCTTTAATCTTTAAAAAGCAAATTAAGACCAGGGTTGAACAGGTCATTAACAAATCGGTCAATGCATCTGTAAAATTTGAAGATTATAAACTTGGGTTCTTCAGGGATTTTCCAAACCTCTCCTTTTCACTTTATAATGTATCTGTTGCAGGTGTAAAAACATTTGAAAATGATACTCTTGCAGCATTCAGCTCCTTTGATCTTGTCTTCAACCTTTCCAGCCTCTTTAAAAAAACAGGTTATGAAGTAAAATCTATAGTCGTTGACAAAGCTGTGGTAAATGCAATAGTCAGAAAAGAAGGGAACGCAAACTGGGATGTAATGAAAGATACTTCAAAGACAGTGACCACAGAGACTAATAAATCGTCCTCCTCATCTGGAATGAAGATACTTCTGAAAAAAGTTGCAGTTCTGAATAGTTCAATATCTTATGTCGATGAGAGCTCTGGAATGAAGGTTTACCTTAATAACCTTGACTTTTATCTGAAAGGCGATATGACCATGAGTGAGACTGATATGCAGATGACATTTAATGCGGGAGAATTTACTTTTATCATGGATGGTATGAAGTACTTGAATAAGGCAGTCCTCGATTCCAAAATCGATATGCTTGCAAACCTTGATAAAATGAAGTTCACCTTCCGCGAAAATTATTTGTCAATTAATGATTTGAAACTTAATTTTTCAGGAACAGTTGAGATGCCCGGTAAAAATATAGAGACAGATATTAAATTCGGAACAGAAAAAACATCTTTTAAAACACTTTTATCATTGGTCCCGGCAATTTATATGAAAGACTATAAGAACCTTAAGGCAAGCGGCGAATTTGATCTGTCAGGATCAGCAAAAGGAATTTACAGCGATGCGGACAGTACATTACCCGATGTAACGCTTGCAATTTCAGTTTCTAATGGTATAGTAAGCTACCCTTCTCTGCCGGAGCAGATAAAGAACATAAATATTAAATCTGATATATTCGTCAATGGAAAAGCTCTGGATAAAACTCTGGTAAACATTAATCTTTTTCACCTGGAACTGGCCGGAAATCCTTTCGATATGACTCTTGCACTTAAAACCCCGGTCAGCGACCCTGATTTTAAAGGCTCACTGGCAGGAAGAATTGATCTTTCAGCACTTTCAAAAGCTGTTCCCATTAATAGTATCAGCCTTTCCGGGGTTATAGATATGTCGGTTCAGATGGCCGGGAAGATGTCATTGATTGAAAAGAGACAGTACGATAGTTTTAAAGCCTCTGGCACAATGGGTATTAAAAATATGGATATCGCAATGATTGGCTATCCTGATGTAAAAATACATGAAGCAGGTTTTGAATTTACACCGGCCTATGTAGCTATGACAAATACAAACATGAACATGGGAGGGAAGAGCAATTTTTCTCTGAGTGGCAGGATTGAAAATTATATTCCGTACATCTTCAGCAACAAAATAATCAGGGGAAATCTTACTATGCGGTCAAAGCTTGTCGATGTCTCTGAAATAATATCAAAAATGACTCCGGAGATCTCTGTAGCTAAAGACACACATGCAGTTAAAGCAAAAGACAATCCTTCAGTTGCTGCAAATGACGATCCTGTTCCTGCTGTACAAAACAATGCTTCCCTCGCATTAATAAAAGTGCCTAAAAACATTGATTTTGATATTGACGCATTGATCGATGATTTCAGCTATGATAAAATTAAGGCTCAAAAAGTTAAAGGGCATGTCATTATAAGAAATGGAATTCTGAGCATCAGGGAGGCCGGTATGAACATTCTTAATGGCACAATAGCAATGAATGCCGATTATGATACCCGTGATACTCTTAAACCNNATTGATGGTAAGATAAATGCAAAACTGACCTATGTGAGTCTGCTTGGACGGGATATGATGCCTGTGACCAATACCATTAACGGAACAGGGATTATTAAGTCAAATGAAATCACCCTGCTCGAATCCAAAACTTTCGACAAGATGAAAGAGGTTCTGAAGCTTGGTGATAGGTACGGCAAAACTTTTAAGGACATTAATATAAGTTTTAAAATTGCTGACGGGCGGGTTTATGTGAGCCCGTTTGATGTAAAAACAGGAAATCTGAAAATGAATATCAGTGGCGATCAGGGTCTTGACCAGACACTGAACTATATTGTAAAAACTGAAATGCCGCGATCAGATCTTGGAAGTTCGGTAAATTCATTTATTGATAATGTTTCCTCTATTGCGTCCTCTTTTGGTATTAAATATAAACCTTCAGATATTCTGAAGGTAAATGTAAAAGTAACAGGGACATTCAGCAAACCTACGGTGACTCCAATATTCTGAAATACAGGCAAATAAGCTGTTTGCCCCCCAGACCCCCCTAAAGGGGGGCTAATACTTTGTATTCAAGGACAGTTCAGTCTGATTTTAAAGAATTATATCACCATATGGGGATATCACCGAATTTTGTAATGATAATTCTACATCAAAAGCATATTATTCTAAATTTCAGAAATTTAACCCCCCTTTAGGGGGGCAGGGGGGCCGATGGATTATAAAAAAGGCCATTCAATCAGAACAGCCTTTCTTTATTATACCAGGAGTATCATTAAAATTTCTTTTCGCGTATCCTTGCTTTTTTGCCTGTCAGGTCGCGAAGATAGAATATTCTTGCCCTGCGTACTTTCCCGTGCTTATTTACTTCAATCTTGTCAATAAAGGGTGAGGCAATAGGAAATATTCTTTCAACTCCTATGTTTCCTGACATTTTCCTTACAGTAAAGGTTTCAGTATGCTTTTCTCCGCTTCTTTGAATTACCACGCCACGATATTGCTGGATTCTCTCCTTATTTCCCTCTTTAATTTTATAATGGACCGTAACGGTGTCTCCTGCTACGAATTTCGGAAATTCATTTTTTACCGCAAATTCCTTCTCAACAACATTCATTAAATTCATCTCACAATGTATTTTGTATTCTCACTTTGGTTTCAAAAATCCGGTCGCAAACTTACAAATAAAAATTTGATAATCCGCAACCTGTCGTAAAAAGTTTTAAAATTCTCTCAACCTCAACCTCAACCTTCTTTTTCCTTTCGCCTTTAACCTTTACCTAGTGTCCTGCTTTTGCAGGTTCAAGCAATTTATCTCCTGTTTCCTGGATAACTGATCTCTTCCAGGCATCTGAATAACCAGGCTGAAGCGGCATTACAGGATTCCCCCAGCGATTCCTCTCAAACTTACCGTCCTTTTCTTTTTTAATGTTGCCATCAATATATTTTACCAACAGGTATTCACTTAATGTTTTCCATTTATTAAAAGTATTCTGAGCCATTTCCCCAGAATAATTTGTAAGATATTCCTTTGCAAGATTCATATCTTTGGCAGACAATTTAAGTGCTTCGGCATCAGTAGAGTCTGTTTTAGATATGTACCTGGTTTCCAGCTGTTTCTGTACTTTTTGCGCATCAGCGCTCATCAGGTCATAACGGGTATAACAAAAGTTGGCTACCTGATTAAATAACCAGAAAGCTGAAGTTGCAGAATAAGTAAGCATATCGCCATTTCCAACTTTGAAACACTCCGGGATTGCAGTTATTCCGCAGTACATCGGTGTGAAGACAGTAGTAGCCGCATCATCCACTCCAAACCAGAATATACCTCCGATTGGATCAGGAAGCCAATTGCGACATTCTGCGACAAATACGAATCCGGTTTGCTGCGTGGCAACGGTTCTTTCATTGATATATTGCGGAGCATTCTTATCGTCTGATACTTTCCATTCGAGCGGACGCCAGCGATAGGGAAGACCGAATGGACCAGATCCTATATCTTTTCTCATATCAAGAGCCGTTCCTTCAAGATGATCCCTCATGAAATTCATCATATCATAATCGGAAATTTTACGGTCAGGCTTAATCCACAGAGGCATACGCCTGCTTAAATCATGTCCAGAAATATAGTTGAAATACTGATTCATATCAACATTTACTGATTTGAAGAAAGACCAGACGCGAGCTTCGCAAAAACGTGCACCTGAAAAAGTTATTGGATTATAAGTGTCTGAGAAACTGAATTCGGCATCTTTACCTTTAAATAAATTTTTGCTTCTGGCAAATTCGATCACATCATATGCATAAACGCATTCAATATTTGGATCTGATACCCTGTTAAGCTCCTTCGAAGTTAGTGCAATGCTGTTCTTTTTACCCGTAGATAGTGGAAAAGTTTGTATCCTTGCCTGGTTTGCATGACCTGAAATATATCCGTCAGGAATACGACGTGCAACCCAGACTGCACCTTTATTGTTAGCTCCTTTGCCAATAATTTCAAAAATCCAGGCTTCATTCGCATCAGCAATTGAGAATGATTCACCTTCACTTGCATAACCATATTCAGAAACCAGGTCAGACATAACTTTTATTGCTTCCCTTGCATTTTTAGCTCTCTGAAGCGTCAGATATATCAGACTGCCATAATCGATGATGGCTGTCGTATCAACAAGAGTTTCACTCCCACCATATGTAGTTTCGCCTATAGCCACCTGATGTTCGTTCATGTTTCCAACGACGGAATATGTATGTGCAACCTGTGTGATTTTTCCCATGTACTTGCGGGTGTCCCATTCAATAACATCTACCATACTGCCCTGTGGATAGTCTCTTGCCGGCCAATAATATAATTCACCATATAACTGATGTGAGTCAGCAGAATATGTTATCATTGTTGATCCTTTCACAGATGCGCCTTTAGTCACAAGAAAATTTGTACAGCCATTTGTAACCTGCCCCGGCAATAAAAATGAAAGTAGTATTACAAATATTAGTTCAGATAGTTTTTTCATAAAATCACTATTAAATATTTAAGAATAGTTTTTGAAATAAGAATCACAAAGGTAACAAGCAGGTTAATATTTCAAAGGAAATTTCAAATCAATTTCAGATTATTGATTATGCTTCTTATCATATCAGGGTCAGTAGGGACGTGTCGCTACACGTCCCTGCAATTATTAAACAATAAAATTGTGTTTATGCTATAGATAATTATTAAAAAATTATGATTTTTTCTGTATAATTGTGCTGGACAAAAATTTGACAATATGAAACCAACTCTATTGGTACTGGCTGCAGGAATGGGAACACGCTATGGAGGCAATAAGCAACTCGATGAAGTAGGACCTTCCGGTGAAACAATAATTGACTATTCTATCTATGATGCAATCCGTGCAGGATTTGGTAAAATAGTCTTTGTTATAAGGCGCGATATAGAGGAACAGGTTAAAGAACGGTTCGTAAAGAGGCTTAAAGGGAAAATCGAGGTTGACTATGTATTCCAGGAGATTACCAATCTTCCGGATGGTCTAAAAGTATCTCCGGAGAGACAAAAACCCTGGGGAACCAGTCATGCAATCCTTGTTACTTCAAAAAAGATAAAGGAACCATTCGGAGTGATAAATGCCGACGATTATTATGGCGTCGAGTCATTTAAAATTCTTCACGATTTTCTGGTTAATGATAAGGACCCTGATTGCTATTGCATTGTAGGTTATAAGATGGGAAATACTTTATCTGATCACGGACATGTAAACAGGGGAGTCTGCGGGGTAGGAACCGATGGTCTTCTGAAAAATATTGTGGAAACTCGTCAGGTTGAGAAAACACCTGATGGTGCAAAAGCACCTCTGTCCGACGGAAAATTCCAAAAGTTTACAGGGAATGAGGTCGTATCAATGAACCTGTGGGGTTTTAAGCCATCATGTTATGATTTCCTTGGTAAGGAGTTCAGAAACTTCATAAACAAGAGCGGGATGGACCTGAAAGCTGAACTTGATATTCCTACGTCTATTGATAAATTTGTCAAGAACGGTGAAATAACCATCAAGATCTTAATGAGCAATGAGAGATGGTTCGGCGTTACCTATAGGGAAGATAAACCTTTTGTTGTTGAGAGTATCAATAATATGATCAGCCAGGGTATTTATCCGGCCAAAATATATTAAGTTATAAGTTTAACAAACCTTTTCAGGCTTAGCTCACTACAGTTTTTTTTGGCGTAAGAAGCACCCTGCCTTTTGCATCCTGTCTTGCCCAATAGCGGCTTCTTGCTTCTTCAGGATCAGCCCCAACAGCTATATAGATTTTTGTCCTGGGATTTATTACTACTTCCTGCATTCTTGTTATATCCGGTGTCTTAAAAACAGTCTGTTTTTTTTCTTGCATGGTAATACCTTATTCAATTAATTAATAATAATTTACAGTACCCGAATTTTCTTTACAATTGATCTTACATGTATAATAGGAAACAATTTAAAATGTCTCCGTTCATTATAATCTATATAAATGTAATTGAAGTGTTAAGAGATATTCCTCTGTTCGTTTTTAATTATCGCCGAACTATCTAAATAGAAAGGGATCTATTTATTGTCTTAACTGAGGTACAAATAATATGGACTAGAACTTCGTTATAAAAACAACTGAAAACCAGTAATGTTTAAATAAGATGTCAAAGATAGTCAAATTTATCGGACTTTCAGTAATCCAGTTCTTTAAATCAAAGAAATCCATTAATAGCAAGTAACTCGACATTTTTGGAATAATGAACTCACCCCCTTATGTTCACCCTTTCTGCTTCGCAATTACCCTTTATACACATCTCGTCATTGTCGAGATATGTATAAAGAGTAGGCTCCGCAACGAGGGGGAAAATTATTATGCATGATTTTGACTAAAGTGTTTAACCAAAATTTAAAGCAAATATCTAAAATATACTAAGTTAGCACCCCTCTTTACGAAGTAGAGAGGGGCGGGGGGTGAGTACATTAACCCTATTTGTAAGCGATTGATAAAACTTAATTAAAAGCTACTCATATGATCTCCCTACCATGTAAAATTACATTTAAAATAGCTGCTATTATCTTTATTGTCAGTCACTTTAAGAGTCAGATTGTGGTTTGATCCTTTTTTGATCCTGGTTTCGTCAAACTTGTAAACCAACATATCGTTTTTCTGATCATATTCAAACAGCGCCCAGTTTCCGTCTATTGATGGTTCATATGATTTTATCCCGGAAAGTTCATCCGTGACTTTGATTCTTATTTCCTTCTTTTCAGAAAGATTTTCACCCGGACCGAATCCGTCTGGTATTATAACGGGAGGTATTGTATCAATTCCTATATAAAATTTGCCAAATGAGAGGACTTCTGCCATGAGGTACGTATCAGACCAGACAGTTGCCATTGCTTTCTTTTTCTGATCATCATCCAGCTGAACAATAAGCATTTTTGATCCTTTGCCGGCAGGAATAAATTTTGGTTTAATTGATAGAGAATATGCTTTATGGACCGGAGTAAATTTATTATGAACATAATGAAGATCTGATAACATTTCACTTGTACCTGTCTCAGTTTTATAAGAAAAGTAAAGTGTATCATAGAGGGCGCCTTCCGGGATATTTATTGAAATATTCTCTGATGAAAACTTATTAGTTCTGTTGTATGGCATCATAATATTTTTATCAATGAAACCCGGAAACGGCTGTGCTTTTTCTGATTGTGCTATTATTTGAAATGTCAATACCGATTTGTTATTATTTGCATCAGTAACTATAATTTCAGCACGATGAGATTTGTTATCATTGAAGTTAAATAATCCACGGTTGATAACATTTTTATAAGCGCTCAATTTATCGTCAGGTAGAATAAAAGCTCTTTCAAAATAAATGTTATCCTTCATATAAGCCTCATAATCAATATGACTGTTAACATACCTTGATTCATCAAAATAGAAACCATCCATTATATATTTAAAAACTGAAGTACTGTCAATTGATAATTCAATAGAATATACGGCAACTTTATTGGGACTTCCGTTCATCATGTCGTAGGTTTTTATCCCGAATCCTGCAAGTCCGCTTATTGAAATTTCGTTTTCCCGGTTTAAATAATATACGCCGTGTCCTCCGGTGACATTTATTTTCTTAATTGTATTCTGGTTATTAATAAGTGTATGGTTGTTGATAGGGTATATTACAAGCTTTTCAATAACAGGTGGAATATTGTCAGCTATGCCAAATTCAAAAAGTAGAGGATTTATGGGTTTTTCGTTGTCTGATTTCCTAATTTCAAAGTGAAGATGAGGTCCCCCAGAAGCGCCTGAATCCCCGGAATATGCTATTAGCTCACCCTCTTTAACGGGAAATTCTACTTTTTCAGGATACAATGTTATCTGGAAGCTTTTTTTAGCATATTGCTGTGTTTTGACATAATTCTCGATTTTAGTCGTAAATTTTTCAAGATGCCCATAAACCGTCGAATATCCTGAAGGATGCCTAATATATATTGCATTCCCGAATCCTCCCGGAGATACACTTATTCTGTATATATATCCATCTGCTGCAGCGACCACTTCTTTCCCTGTAACACCCTGTGTTTTAATATCTAAACCGGAATGAAAATGATCAATTCTCAGCTCACCGAAATTCGCAGATAAAAACTGAGGTATCTTAACAGGGGAGATGAATAATGATTTATTTTTTGGAATGTCATTTAAGTTACTGTAGAACAATAAACTAAAAAAAATAAATCTAATAAGCAGCATTACGTTCAATTTTTAAAAGCACTGAGGTGCAAAGCTATGCTTCTGGTTCATTAAGGCAAACTATTTCAGACAAATTTTTGAAAATATCATTAACAATGTTAATTTTGCACTAAAGATATTATTATGTTCGGTCAGGGTTACGAAGAATTAATAATTTTGAACAGAAAACTGGATGAATTGTTAGATCGGTATAGTAATCTGAAGCTTGAAGTGGTTGATCTTAATAGCAGGAACAAAGTTTTAAAAGGGATGCTTCAGGAACGGGAAGAAAGAATGAAAGAATTGGAAATTAAATACGAACGGATTAAATTAAC